>CAYTWV010000722.1:0-2291 GCA_964442235.1 uncultured Myxococcales bacterium
ACTCCTGCTTGTCCGGATTCTTGGTTGTATAGATCAGCCACTTCCCGCCAGGGGTCACATCCCATGTGCCGGTAAGGCCCCAGGTGTCCTGGAACATCAAATCCCGAACCCCGCCCGTCTGCAGGTCCACGGCCATTACGTGGTCTACGCCGCCGTCCTTCCAGCTATCCCAGTGCCGATACATCAGGGCCTCAAAGATCCGGGCCTTCACCGGGTTGTCCGCATCGGCCTTGGTCTGCGCAGCATTGCATGCGTCGTCGGCACATTTGGCAAACACGTGGGCCACACACAAGATGGACTTGCCGTCAGGCATAAACCGGGGACTGGTACATCCCGTCGAGAGATTCGTGACCTGTTTCGGCGCACCGTCGCTCACCCCGGAAGTCCACACTTGCGGCGCCCCCGAAGCGTTTGAGACAAAGGCCAACGTCTTGCCGTCGGGGCTGAAGCAGGGTTCACTCTCGCTCTTTCCACCCGCAGAAATCGACCTGGTCTTGCCCGAATCCAGGTCCATCACTTGAACCACCGAGCGCCCCGAATTGCTCTCCAGATCCCTGGATGAGACGCTGAACGCAACCAGCGAACCCGTGGGCGACGCATGCAACCCCTTGGGGCTTCGCAGGCGAATCATGTCCTCAACCGTCATCGGACGGCCTTTGGGCTGCGCCCTGGACTCACCAGCCACTCCAACAAACAAACCTAAGACCAGAACCAAGAACGTGCGCATGTGTTAAGCCTCGCTATCCACAGTTCAACTTGGGCTTGGAGATTATCCGGGAAGCGGGCCGATGGCAAGGAGAGGTTCAACAGTAGGGGTGACCGCGGCCCATCCGAGTTTTTGCTCGCTATCGCTCACAAAACTCGCACGGGCCCGCCCCCTCCCGTCCCCCGTTCTACAAACGGGGGATGCCACTCACCGGAGCGTATGGGGCGGGGAAAAACACAAGCGGTTCGGATTTACCAGGAGAGCAGAATCTGCATGTAGTTGGCGCGCTCGTAAGCCGCCGGATTCGGCGACTTGGACAAGCTCATGCTTCCCTTCATCTGCTCAAGCGACTCGTACTCATGATGTTCCATCCACGAGGCCATGTCGTCCCTCAGCGTCTTCAGGTACTGAGGACCACGCTTCAGCAGGCACGAAACCACCTGAACGGCGTCCGCACCCGTCATCACCGATTTGATGGCATCGGCCGCAGTGTGCACGCCGCCCGAAAGCGCCATGGACCCCTTGACCTGATCGTGCAACAACGCCATCCACCGAAGCCGAAGCAATAGAATGCTGCTGTCCGACAAGACCAGATCCCGCTTCACTTCCAGTTCTTCGATGTCAATGTCAGGCTGGTAGAAGCGGTTGAAAAGCACCACACCCTCGGCCCCAGCGCCTTCCAACTGGTGAACCATGTGAGCCGTGGCCGTGTAGAACGGAGAGAGCTTCACGGCAACCGGGATCTTCACGTGGTTCTTAAGTTCTTTGACCATGTACACGGTGCGGGCTTCGATATCCATCGAAGAGACCCGAGGATCCGTGGGCATGTAATAGACGTTCAGTTCCAGAGCATCGGCGCCGGCGTCCTGAATCAGTTTGCCGTATTTCAGCCAGCTACCCGGATGCTCACCATTCAGCGAGGCAATCACGGGCACCTTGACTGCTGCCTTGATCTTGCGGATCTGCTCCAGGTACTGGTCAGGACCCAGACGGAAACTGTCCACACCGGGGAAATACGAAAGCGCTTCCGCATTCGTGTAAGACGCCTGGTTGACCGACTTTTCCGTGGCAGCGGCTTCAGCCAGCAACTGCTCCTCGAACAGGGACCGCAGCACGATGGCAGCGGCCCCGGCATCCTCCAGCCGACGAACGGTATCCAGACTGTCTGCCAAGGGGCTCGCACCCGGCATAAACGGGTGCGGCAGGTCAAATCCCAGATATCGGGTTCGCATATCCATGGTTTCTCTCCTCTAGTGACTGCCGGGCTTCGGCAACGACAGCTTGGCCAGGTAGTCGTACAGCTCTACGCGGCGAGTCGAGAAGTCCTGAGCCAGACGCCCCAAAAGGGCGAACCGCTCGGCGTCCATCTTCTCTACCATCTTGAAACGCGTTTCGTTGCGCATGAAGTCCGTGACACGGCCCTTGGGCGGCCAGGCTTCCATGGTCAACGGCGCTTCGCCGGATTCCAGCCTTCTGGGATCAAAACGATAAAGCGGCCACATGCCGGTTTCAACGGCCAGTTTCTGCTGTTCGGGGCCCTTGGCCAGGTCGTAACCGTGGGCGATGCAGTGGCTGTACGCAATGA
>CAYTWV010000723.1:0-2278 GCA_964442235.1 uncultured Myxococcales bacterium
AAGCCGCCGGGAGCATTGATTGAAGGGCAGGTTGCCGAGGTGCTGCTGGTGTCCGAGCCCGCTGCGGATCCGACGCCCCACCCGGTCCGGCGGTTGCCGTGGACGGCCCTCAGTGTCGGTGTTGCCCTGCTGATTCTGGGAGGCCTGCTCGGCTGGCGGTGGATGTCGCCCCGGACGGAGCGTCTGGCCATCCTGCCCTTCCAATCCCCCGAGGCGGGCCCCCGGGCCGACGATTTCGGCATCGGTCTGGCCGAGCGGGTCGAGGCCCGGCTCCAGGAGCGGGTCGCCGAATCCAAAACCCTGCGCTTCTCGCCGCTGCGCGATGCGGTGGAGAACGGCGTGACCAATGCGGCGCTGGCGGGTTCCTAGTTGGCGGCCGACCTGGTTGTCGAGGGGAGCGTCTCTGCCGCACTCAACCGACGGCGGTTGAAGGTGAGCTTGCAGGCCCGTGCCGCCAACGGGGCCTTCATCGAACGACGCTCGGGCGACGTCACCCAGAAACCGGAAGAGACCCTCGCTCAGTTCGAGGAGCGTTTGGCTGGGCTGTTGGCCGGATGGCTGGGGGTTTCCGGATCGAAGGGGGTCGGCTCCGGTGGTTCCCAAGTGCCGGCCGTTTCCGAGGAACCCTCGCCCCCGGTTGATCCACAGGTGGCTGAGTTGCACCTGGAGGGTCTGGGTGCCCTCCGGAACCGACATGTGAAGGGCAGTCTCGAGAAGGCGGTCCGGGACCTTCGGTTGGCCCACACCCAACGCCCGGTGGATCGAGATATTTGTGCCGATTATGCCGAGGCGCTGTTCTGGACCTTCGAGCAGACTCAGGATCCCGAGGATCTTATCCTGGCGCAGACTGTGGCCGAACGGAACGCCACTCGGGAACCACCTTCGGAGCGGGCCAGCGCGGTCTTGGGTCTCATTCTCACCTTGTCCGAACGGCCCGCAGAGGCCGTGCCTCATCTCCAGCGGGCGCTGGAAATGCGCCGATCCAATACACGGGTTCGAGTCGACCTCGCTAGGGCGCTGGGCCAGATAGAGAGGGTTGAGGACGCGTCCGCTGAGTTCGACCGAGCCATCGCCCTCGATCCCGGCGACTGGTATGCCTATAACCAAAAAGGTCAGTTTCTGATGGATCGAGGGAATTACGATCTGGCCGAGAAGGAGTTCCAGAAAGTGGCTCAGGCGGCACCTGAGAATTACCACGGGACTGCCAACGCGGGAGTCTTGGCTTCGCTACATCGCGGCGACAAATTGGCGGCCCGGAAGCTGTTGGAGCAAGCCCTGGCCCAGACTCCCCCATCAACGGTGGCTGCAGTAATTCGGATGAAGTTGGGATGGGCCTGGTTAGAGGATGATCCTCAGCGTGCCCTCGCGGAACTGGAGATGGCCGCTCGAGAGGCTCCTCAGAATATCGACACCGCGATGATGTTCGGTGAGGCGCTCATGTCGCGGGGTGACCCTCAGACGAAGGTTCGAGCTCAGTTCGAGTATGATCGAGCGCTTCGCTACTTGGAGTTGCGGATCCAGCGGTTGAGCAAGAATGCCATCACTCTGCTGACGAGTCGCGTAGACCGCGTGCGCTGCCTCGCGGCGTTGGGGCGGCTTTCCGAGGCCTCCGCCGAGATTCGTGAATTGACATCGAAATCTTCCAAGAGTCCCGAGGCATGGCTGGTCCGCGCTACCGTCGAGGCGATGGCCGATCGCCCCCCGACCGCGATGGAGGCCATGGCGCAGGCCTACCAATTGGGGGTCTCCGTGGATCGCATGCGCGAGGAGTGGCCTCTGAGACCGCTACTCAAGGATTTCAGGGGCGACAACCGCCCTTCGAAGAACAACCCATGAAAAAAACAAATCCATCGACCAAAAAAGAGCCGGCCAAATCCAGTTCGATCAAGGCATCCTCCAAGAAGCCGTCGACTATTGCAGAAAAAGGAAAGTCGGAACCCTCGAGTCCTAAAGCCTCGGCCACGGTCAAAATCCCGACGATCGTCTCGATAGAAGTGAAGGTGAAAAACAACCAAATCGAATACTATATCGACGGGGTTTATAAACGAGACGGCGAAATTCAAATCCAGAAGAAAGGTAAGCTGAAGTTCGTGTCAAACGACGGAGCGCTGGCCTTGAACATCAATCCGGCCTTGGATAAATTCAGTATTGAGTCTGCGGACATTGGTAAACTGATTTCTCTGGACGCTACTCCCAAGGGACCTTCCGGCGCACCTGGTTCTTTCGAAGAATTCAGATACAGCGTGGCTGTCTTCACCAAGAACGCCGTGATCAGCAA
>CAYTWV010000724.1:0-2276 GCA_964442235.1 uncultured Myxococcales bacterium
TCCCGATGTGGCGTGCCACCTGCCGACGGCGCTGCCTTTTGTGTTCACCCGCCCCGACAAAGGGGAGCCGTTGTCGTTGCAGGAGGTTGAGGCATTTACCAAGGGTGTAACGGGCATCTGGAAGCAGATGAACTATTTCACCTGGCTTTTCGAGACCAATCACGGGATGGATGCCTCGTCGGGGTATCCCGAGTATCTGATCTGGTGGCATGACGTGGACGCAGTGAAAGCGGGGGATCTGGTGACGTTCCGTCACAATCGGAACCACGGAGGAAGCCACAACAATGCAGAGCCAACCAGTCTTGCGATGGCCCAGGTCGCCGGCGGGTACCTGCTGACGGCGGATCCGATGGCCGCTGAGGTGCTTCGGCAGTTCTCGCTCTCGTTCACGGCGATGATGAAGGGGTTTGAGTTCGACGAAAACGATCCGAACAAGTACATCATGGCCCGTAATATCACGGGACACAACCACTCGTTCACCCTTCCCAGCGGCAAGAAGAAGGCCGTGGATTTCACGGATTGGTGGTTCGATTACGAGGGGTGGAACGCCAATCGTTACCTGTATCAGAACAACCCGACGTGGGGTGACATTTGGGTCACGACCATGCGAAGTAAGGACGACCTGCCGTACATGTTCCGGGCCACGGCCTGGCTTCCCTATGTGATGGCGACCACCCAGGATCCAGACTTGCGGGAGGCGGTGGTCGAGGCGTGGGAGTATATGGTGGGATTTGCGCAGGACATTGTGAAAGAGGGGTGGCTGATTCGGACCAAGGATGCTCTTGGCAAGCCCTATGTACCGGATACCGAAGACCTGGCCAGTTTTGTGGAATACACGTCGGTGATTCCCGATGCCGAGTGTGATGCCCGGCTGGCCGTTGCGCTGCTGGCTTCGGGGCAGTTGCCCGAGTTCGACTGCGGGAATGGCCAGGGCAGTATGTATGATGAAGTCTCCGGGGGTATCAACTATTATAACTACTCAATTGTTGATGGTTTCCATATGAATGCGGTGCATCTGGCGTTGGTGCTGGGCCACAACGAGGTCGCCAAAAAGTTGTTGGAGGGGTTGGCCATCCGCATTGACCGCTACCGGGATCCCAAGACCTGCGGCAAGGGATGTCAAAACGAGAGTTGGGGGCGAGACATTGCGACGCTGCTGGTGGAAGCGGCTTCTGTGGGCTTGCCTTTAACCTCCGAGGAGGCCAGACAAGTACACCAGTACTACGGCAAATCGGTGGAGCTGTTCAGCCAGTTCCCGAATTGGGATCTGTGGTCACCCAGTGTACCTGATGGCGTGTACGATTTCCGGCAGGGGTTCCATCCCAAAGCGGTTCCCGAGGCCGTGCGGGTGGAGGAAATTGCGCTGTTTATGGAGTATTGCGGGTCGGTGTTCAAGAATCCGGCGGGTGCGCCCTTTGTGGATTGTGACAAGGTCGCAGACATGGCGCATTGGGGCGAATAGCCGAGGGGGAATCCATGCAGAGATTATTGGCGGGTTATGGTCTGTGGTTGGGGGTTGGACTGATGCTGGGTCCGTTGTCGGGCTGTGGCGGAGGGGATGGCGAGGCAAGACTTGACCTGATTCAGGGGGATGTGTCGCCCGATGATGGGACCGTGGCGGATGACGTGGACGAGGTGGATTCTGACGTCAGGGGCTGCGACTCGAAATGCTGCGACTTGAAATGCGGCGATGTGGGCTCGGATGTGGAAGAACCGTTGGCTTGGGGCCCCGAATTCGAATGGGCGGAGTTGGCCAATCCCTCGAGTACGTATCGCCCGTGGGTCCGGTGGTGGTGGCCGGGTGGGGATGTAGAGAAGGCCGAATTGGAGCGAGAAATCGACCAGTTGGTCGCTAACGGGTTCGGTGGCGCCGAGATTCAGGCGATGGAAGCGGCGTTGGATCCGGCGGCCTCGGCTGAGGAGTTGGCCAAGCGGCGCTCTTACGACTCCGAGGAGTTTCTGGGGTTGGTGCGGGGTGCGTTGGAGCATGCGGCCAAGAAGGGACTGGCCATCGATTTGACAGCGGGATCGGGTTGGCCCACGGGTGGCACACATATCCCGGTTGCCGAAAGCCAGAAGATGTTGGTCCACAGCTTGAAGCTGCTGGAGGGTCCTCAAGAGGCCACCATCGGGTTTGCCGAGCCGGACAAGGCGCCGTTTTATGAGGTGTCGGAGATGGCAGCGGGGTTTGGCGAGGCGCTGGCCCGCTATCTTCCCGAACAGGCCCAGTTGGTCGAAGTGGTTCACAGCGTCAAAGACTCGATCCGGCTCATCGA
>CAYTWV010000725.1:0-2276 GCA_964442235.1 uncultured Myxococcales bacterium
ATATCGAACCTGTTCCAATCTGCTGGCCGCCTGGCCCATATCGAACCTGTTTTCCGTGCAACCGGTGTGTCTGTGCCACCGGGGTGTCTGTGCCCGGTGTGTCTGTGCCACGACCGTAAGGGAGTGGGTAACAGCACGTCCACAACAACTCACAAATCCATAAACGTGTTGCATACACGGGTCCGCCGCCCCGACTTTTATGACACTCCCGGGGAGTGGGCGCGCGTGTGCCACGGAGTTGTCAGTCAACGCCCTCGGGGGAAACGCTGGGATCTCCGGGGTGAACCCAGAGTCCCTGAGCGAGATCCAAGCTTTCCAGCAGGTGGGCAATCAGGCCCAACCCTACGCTGGCATCTACCAGATGAACGTGGCAGTAAGTGGTCGGGGGTCCGTTTTGGTCCTGACAGACCAATGGTTCAGCCACCAATTCCGGCGGGATCAGATCGTCCAGCATTGCCTCGATCGCCGCCATGGGTTGTGCGGGCATGGCAATCAGGTTGACGACGGCCTGGGAAGGGGCGGCGCCATCCCTGGTGAAGTCGTTGATGTTAAACCACCAATCCCCGGGGTGACTGGAGCAGTTCATGGGAAAGGGAGTGCTGATGGAGTGGTTGTTTGGATATTCCTGTTGAACGACCAACCACTGTGCGTCCCAGAAGTAGCCCGAACGATATGCGTAACTGACCCTTCCAAGCTCCACCTCTTGTCCACACGCTAGAGTTCCAAGATAGACCAGTTGCTGGGCTTCCCCTTCCTCTCCCGACACCGTGAACCACATCCGGGGAACAAGGGCCCCCTGCTGGCGAAACCGCGCGGAGATGGGGTACTGCACCACCACCAGATCCTCTTGCGAGGGAGTGATCCAAAGCACCTTCACGGAGACCAGGGACTCTAGGACCATCTCCAACCCCTCAACTCCCAGGTCATAGGACAATTGCCACATTGAGATGATGCTGTGGTTTTCTCCCCAATGGACCATAGCGCAGGCAGTGGGATTGGGGCAGTTCCACGGCGGAGGCAGGGTGTCTGCGCCATCCTGCAAATCCGATGCGTCGCTTGGCACCGGAATGTCGGCCCCAGCGTCCGAAACCTCCTGGTTATCCTGCAGGTCGGGTATCCCATTGTAGTCAAGGTCTTCTGGCAAAGACGAGTCAGTCGCTACCAGGTCGCCTCGCACATCGGAGGGATTAGCTGTTTCAGTGGGCCGACTGGATTGGCAGGCGGGACAGACGCATAGGGTCACCAGAGTTGCACAGCCCAATGTAAGCGCCAAAGGGCGCCAACCCCGACCAGACACTTCAAACTGGCATCTATGTCTAAGTTGTTGCACAGGCAACCTCCATGCCCGGTGAAGCGTACCTAATGGAACTTGTATGTCAAGTGCATTCACCATCTGAAATGTTGTGTCTCGACTCTGAGAGTCGTGCAGGGTTCATGGGATGCCTGTTTTTAGTTTACTGGCGGATGGCGCAGGACCTGCGCACCTGGCGGCCCATGGGGAGCGAGGGTGCGCAATGGGTTCGAGGGCGCCCGACACAAGTCACTTCAGGCTTTTTGTCACCTTGCCAAACGTGACTATGATTAGCGGGGCATGACTGCGAGAGTTGCGCAGGGGAGGCCGGAAAGATGGTCACGCTGCACCAGAAAGATTCACTTCCAGGCAAGGTGTTGGGCAACGGGTATGCCATCACCGAGTTGCTGGGGTCCGGAAGTGTGTGTGACGTCTACCTGGCGACGCAGAACACGCTGTTTCGGCGCAAGGTGGCCGTCCGTGTCTTGAGGAAGAGCATCTGCTCGTCAACGGAGGGCGAGGCGCTGGTTCATCGGAAACACTTCACGCTTGAAGCAGAACTGTTGACCCGATTGAAGTCGCCCTGTTTTGCGCGTCTTTGGGATTCCGGCGTGCATCGAGACGACAATGTGGACAGGCCCTTTGTGGTGGTGGAGTACATCGAGGGTCCTACGGCCTGGGATTGGGCTCGCTCATCGGTGGTGGACGTTTCGACTGCGCTGCTGGCCACGCTGCAGGCCGGCGAGGGGCTGGGGGTGAGATTGCGACCCCATGCCCGGGGCGATGCTGGCTTCGATGCGGCGGATGCCGGTGGTGCGGAAGACGGAGACATCGCCGAGTCGCGGGCGGACGAAATTGTAGGTGACCTTGTCGACGAAGAGTTGGTCGCCGGCATCGGCATGGCCGCGGACGACGGGTTGTCCGGCGGCGAGGGGACGTCCGGGGTAGATCTGAAAGTCGCGCCGCACGACGTCCATCGGCGCGG
>CAYTWV010000726.1:0-2273 GCA_964442235.1 uncultured Myxococcales bacterium
GTTGAACGCCAGGATGTAGCTCACCCCCAACACCGTGCCGGGAATGGCAAAGGCCAGCAGCGCGATGAACTCAAACCAGCCCTGCCCACGAAACTCGGTGCGCGCCAGCAGGTACGCAATCAGCAAACCAACCGTGGCGGTCATGAAGTGGAGCCAGTTCTTGGTGTATCCGTCGCCGCGCTCGTCATCGTCATCGGTTCCCTCGGCCCCTCCTCCTAGGTAGCGCAAGTTCAACCAGACCTCGCTGCGCTCGTCCAGCATCAACCCTGCTCGGAGACTTGCGTCCAGAATCGCTCCCACCACCCCGTTATTGTCCCCATTAAGGTAACTCACGGGGGCGTACATGCCGTCTACCTCGGTCCCCAGCCAGAATCCGTTGTCCCAAATGTACCGGGCTCGAATCTTCACTTCGGGCACCGGGCCGATGTTTCGGTTGGAACGCAGCAAGTTGCCGTCAGCCGATGCAAAGTCGATGGTCGCGTTGCGGATTTGCAACGATCCGCCGATGGCCAGATCCAGGTTCGGCGATTCGGCCAGGTCATACAGATAGCTGAATCGATAGAACGGGAAGCCGTAGGTGAACACCATGGGCGTGCCCTGCGGGAACTCCTGTCCGTCTACCCGAATGGCCTCATCAAGGGTCTCTCTGGTTTTCAACTCCAAGGGCTGGTAGACCAGAATCAGCGTATGGCGCTTCGCAAAGTCCAATTCCAGGCTCAGCCGACCCGTGAAATACAAGTTGTCCTGCGCTCCCTTCCCAACGTAGTCGAAATCGGTTCCGTCCTTCCCAAACTGTATCGTGTGCGCCATGGGTGCCAGAAACCCCAATTCGGCGACCCCCCTCAGTGAGTAGCTTCGTTCCCCAGTCTTGGGCTCTGTTGGCTCCGCCCCCGCCAGAGCCGGATGCAGAATAATCATCATCGCCAGCACCCCAAGGCTGCGTCCCACCGCCCCTTTGACTCTGGTGGCCCCTATCTTCCGCATGTTCCGATCGCCCAACCGAATAACCGTTGTCTTCATGCTATTCCTCCGCTGACGGGGATTCTTGGCCGTTGTCCAAGGAATGTCCAGCCCGTCTGTCCAAAAACTGGACAGGGTCTGATGCTGTGACAAGGCTCTTTGGAGAGAAATCGACATAGTGTCCAGAAAAAATATGGACAAGACCTGGACACAAAGGGGTGGGCTTCCCAAATTGCGCTCATCGGATGGCAGATGGGCTGCCAAAAGAAAAATGAACCTCACGGAGGGTGCCATGAAATCGACGACTTCAATTCACAAATCCATTTTGGGCCTGGTGGCGGTATTTGCACTTTCGCTTGCAGCACCGGCGTGCAGCAGCGACAGTGGCGATGCCAAGAACGATGACTTGACGCAGGAAGATACCTCGGAAGCCGATGTGACCGAGGACGTGGCCGAGTCGGATACCGACGATGACGCGGTGGAGCCTGCCAAGACGACGGCCGTTCGAGTGCTTCACCTTTCTCCCAACGCCCCGGCGGTGGATGTGTGGGTCAATGGCGCCTCTGCTGCTGTGGAAGACCTGGCTTTCCCCGAAGGTACCCCTTATCTGGAGATTCCCGAAGGCGAGTACACCTTTGACATCGTTCCTGCCGGTGCCCCAGTGGCCGACTCGGTGCTGACGGTGGCTTTGGATCTGGCAGCGGACAAGAAGTACACGGCAGTGGCCATAGGCGAAGTTGCTGACCTTGCCGCCCTGGCGCTGGAAGACAACTACAGCGGTCTGGCCGCTGGCAATATCCGCATTCGTGCCATCCATGCTGCCCCGGCTGTGGGCGAAGTGGACATCTGGGTCATCCCGGAAATGGGAGAGCCCTTTGCTCTTTATGAAGACGTTCCCTTCGGCGTGGCCGGCGATTACAAGGACATCCCCGCCGGCGCCTACACGCTTGGGTTTGATGCCAACAACGACGGCACCCCCGACTTGATCTTCAAGACCCCGGAACTGGCCGCTGGCACCGTAGCCAACGTATTTGCTGCCAACGACGATGCGGGCAAGGTGTTCCTGCGTGCTCAGTTCGAAGACGGCTCGCTGGCGACCATTGAAGCCGAATCGGCACTTCCCAAGACGACGGAAATCAGAGTGCTTCACCTTTCTCCCAACGCCCCGGCAGTGGATGTCTGGGTCGACGGGGCCTTCGCTGCCGTGGAAGACCTGGCTTTCCCCGATGGCACTGGATATGTGTCGATAGCCGAGGGTGAGTACACCTTTGACATCGTTCCTGCCGGTGCCCCAGTGGCCGACTCGGTGCTGA
>CAYTWV010000727.1:0-2273 GCA_964442235.1 uncultured Myxococcales bacterium
GGGTCGGGCCCATCCTGGCGTTGAGGGCATTTGGCCAATTGGGACTTTACTTTTTCGGCGTGGCCAGCCCCGAAAGCATCCTGAAAGAGGCCCTGGGCCTGTGCAAAGGGCTGGATGAATCCACAGTCCAGCGATGGACCCAAGAGTGGTATGCCGCCGAGGTCGCCCAGCACGAAGCACGAGGCGCCAGACAGGTCATCCAGGCGCACCACAAGGCCGGCGAAGCCTGCGTGCTCCTTACGTCCAGTTCTCCCTATGCCTCGGCCTGTGCAGTCCGGCAGTTCGGTCTGGACGATTTCCTTAGCACTCGATACGAAATCAAAGACGGTCTTTTTACCGGCGAGTTCGTTCCTCCGGTTTGTTTTGGCGAGGGGAAAGTCTATTGGGCCAGCCGGTATTGCCAGGAGCATGGAGTCGATTTGAAGCAGTGCGCTTTTTATACTGACAGCTTCACCGACCTTCCGGCTCTTCTGGCGGTGGGGCGTCCCGTGGCCGTCCAACCGGATTTTCGACTTCGACTGGAAGCCCGGCGGCGTGGCTGGCCTGTCGCCGACTGGACCGTGGCGTAGCGCAAGGGTAGGGTGGGCACATCAGGTGGACGTCCAGGTCTTATATGATTGGCCCACTCCTCACCCCCCTTTCGGCTATTGAACCTGGCCCACAAATGGGTCTGTGTTGTACCCGGTCACCCGCAGGGACAACGGGCCGGGAACGTCCTGCGCCAGGATCGTAACATCGATGGTTCTGGACTCGAAGGGCCACAAAGATATGTAGTTGGTGGAATATACGGTCGGAAGCACCTCGGGGCCGTCTGGGCCTGACGTAATCTCGATTCGCACAAAAAACGCCATGGTATCGCCGGGGTTGATGACTTCTACCGACAGATGTTTTGGGTCCACCGGATCCGCAGAGGCCTCTGCGTAAGCTTGGCCCTTGGCCAACTGGTTGACGCCGGAATAGTCACCGTAGGAAAGCACGGGCGTGTAATACCATTCGCCCAAGGCATCATTCAAGAGTTCGGGCACCGTGGAAAGCCAGTACACATTTTCGCTGACCAGTACACCCTGCGCGTCGGTCATGCGCAAGCGCAGAAACCAGGTCTCGTCCAGCCCCGAGAGGGTATCCAAAGTCAAGACATCCACCACGCTGTCTTCGGCCACGTCCACCGCGTGGGTCTCCCGAAACGGCATGCTCAAGTCGGGGTTGAATGCTGCCACTTCCACCTCAAGTCCTTGGGCAGCGGTATACCACGAGTTGACCACTACGACGGTCTTACGGGCATAGTCATACTGGACGTGAAGGGGTTCACACGCCTTTTGCGCCCCAAAGAAGCCGCCGGCCGGCTTCAGGTAGAAGTCGTACAGGTGCCAGATCAGACTGGGCCAGGCGTTGTTCAACATCCACTGGATGACGCCCGTTGCCACATACTTCCGGCCGCCATAGGCCTCAAACATGGCCCGGATTCCCTCGTAGGCCGCCAAGTCCGCCTTGGCGACGTACTCTTCAAGGCTTTGGGACGGGCCATAACGCCCATCCAAGGCATCGTTGAAAACCTGAAGCGAATCAAAGGGGTCCCCTCCCGTGTGGAAGTCCCAATATTCATTGATGGGCCAAAGCTTGTCCGCCGGGATGAACTTCTTCAGGCTCTCGATGGGCGGAACGGCCGGTCCCGGGCTGGTTTCCGTGTTGAAGCCAAAGGCGCCACCTCGGTCCACATTCTGGGTCCAGTACGAGGGCGGCACCCACTCATACGGCCCCGTCATCTTGACCCCGCTGGGGCCCGAATACTCGGCGGGCCTGTCGTCCGCCGACGAGACCACGGCTGCAGGCCAACGCATCTGCTCCAGCACCCCCAGATAAACCTGTTCCACGGCAGAAGGAGGCGGGCCGTCCGATGCATTAAAACAGGCCAGCATGGATGGATGGTTGCGCAGGGTCACCAACTGGTCCTTCAGCGACTCTTCGGCCACCAGATAATCCTCGTCCCCCCACAGCGACTGGTGTTCCCAGTGGTCACAACAACACCACCCCGCAATAACCAAAATCCCCAATTCATCACACAGGTCCATCAGGTGGTCGTTCCCCAACTTCCCCTCGGTTCGAATGGTGTTCAGGTTCATGGCCACCACATAGGCCATTTCGGGAATGTCTTGAGTGCAAAACCGCCAAGTATAACCGGTGTCGCGCAGTTCACCCGAACAGCTTTCGGTATTAAGCCGACACACGCCCGCGTCAGACCCGGTAGTGCAACAATGATAATTAATATTATCTGC
>CAYTWV010000728.1:0-2270 GCA_964442235.1 uncultured Myxococcales bacterium
AGGGGCCGGTCCGTCTCTGCAGCAGAACTTCGGCGACCCTACTTCCTCCTTCGCCAAGGCTTCGGAGGACAAGTCGCCAAGGCTTCGTAGGGCAGGCAGGCGACGTCGACGGCAACCGCTACGGCGACGGGGCAGTAGCTACGGCGACCTGGAAGTACTCGATATCCCGCCGCTGCCCAAAATATGCCTCTGCTGAACCCACCCACAAACGTGCTTGGAAGCGGTATCCGCTGAATGTACACTGCCGCTTGCGCTCTCGGCGGGTCTGGAGGTGTTTGATGCGACAGGGTATCTGGCTGCTTCTTGCAGTATGCATTCTTGCCAGCAGGCTGGTTTCGTGCGGGTTTGGCACCGAAAAGGAGCCCGATCTGGCCGATGTGGATGAACCGTGTCTGACCGACGCCGATTGCTGGTCTGATTTGCGCTGTGCCCGGGATATCTGCGTTCCCAAGGACGAAGAGTGTCATCCAGACTATGTCTGCTTGGGATTCGAGTGTGGGGCGGACCCCTTATGCGGGAACTCTTGCGGGACCTGTCCTGACAATGGGGTCTGTCTTGATGGGATTTGCAATGCTTGTGAACCGATGTGCGACGGGGTGACGTGTGGTGATGACGGCTGTGGCGGGCAGTGTGGCACGTGCCTTGAGACGCAGGGCTGTCATTTGGGCCAGTGCGTTACGCTTCCTTCGGAGTCTCTGTACTGGCAGGCCAACCCCATGGCGGACCTGATGTCGTTTGAAATGGCAGAGGCACACTGTGCGAATCTGACCCTGGATGGCTTCTTCGACTGGCGGCTGCCTACCCTGGGTGAGTTGAGGAGCCTGGTTGTGGATTGCGAGGCCTCGGCGTGGAACGGGCCGTGTAATCTGGAGGAAGGGGTGTGCCTGGACCCGGAGTGCCGCAACGAGTCGTGTGTGATGTGCCCGTCGGTCGACACGGCTTCCGGAAAGTGTTATTGGGCGCCTGGAACTGTGGGCACCTGCGCCGAGTACTGGTCAAGCTCTGCGGTACAGAATCAGCCGGGCAGTGTTTGGGCGCTGGCCTTTGATATCGCCTATATTGACATTGCAAACGTCAACACGGCGCTATTGGTCCGGTGCGTCCACAGCAAGTAGCCGGATAACCCGGCCACGGCCACATGTCCCCGCTTCGGAAACCGCACCCCCGTCCAACCCAAGAACTTGACTTACACACCGCCCCGCCCCATCGTGCCAAGTGCTTTCCGCACTCAGAAGGTGAACTGCCCATGAGCCGCTTCCCCATCCGTGTACTTGCCACACTGTTAGTGTGTGGTGCCGTGGCCTCTTGCACAACAACGCCGTCGGCCTCCTATGTCCGCTATGAGGTAATTGGTTTGCCGCAGGATGGGGCCATAGTCCCTCTGGGCGAACCTGTAACCGTGGAAATTCGCTGGTTCGACGAATCCGGCGCCCCCGTGGAACCGGGCTGGTTCCAGTGGTTGGGCTCGGCAAACCCCATAATGGGTGCGGGGCAGGAGGGGTCGGGCGTGACCTTTGAAGAGGGAATCGGGATGCGCAAAGCTCATGTCATTCCCAGCAGAGTTGGGCGTTATGCATTCGAGGCCTTTTCAAGACCCTGTCCCACTTGTGACGACGACCGATTTGGTCCCGTAGAAGTGTGGGTGGCCGGCCCGGCCACGGAATTGCACGTGTTCAATCCCAATCCTGCCTCTATGGTCGTGGGTGAAGTCCGCCCCTTTGCGGCCCTGCCGGCAGGGATCAAGTTTGGCAGTCTGGACAATCGACCCATCCGCACCCCCGATTCCGTAGTGGTTTCCGTCGATGATCCCAATGTGGCCAGCGTGGACAAGAATGGTGTGGTCACCGCCACGGGCCTGGGTGAAACAACCGTTCGATTCGCAGCAGGCAGCGCCACCGCAGAGATCGTGCTGCAGGTCCAGGAAGGCGCTGTCGGTCCGCCGTCCGTGGGTATCCACCCCATCCTGGGCGAGCGCGGAATTCACAACGAGAAGGGCCTGGCCAGCTTTGGCGAGAAGACCGACCACCATCTAGTTGTCGACGATCGAAACTGGCCCACACTGGTCGCTTCCGCCCCCCTGAACATCGAATTTAGCCCGGCCCTGGTTATCTCCTGGACAGGCAGCGGATTTGGAGTCGAGCCGGTGGGGCAGTTCCTGCAACAGCCTGCGCAGGCGTCTTTGGCCTTGGACAAACAGGGGCAACTCTATCTTTGTTATGTCTCGAACGACCCGGGGCTGCCCGGAATCTATCTGGCCCAGCGCCCTGGCA
>CAYTWV010000729.1:0-2259 GCA_964442235.1 uncultured Myxococcales bacterium
GAGCCAGACGAAATCCTCGTGGTTGCCCTTGATGAAGAGGGTCTTCGTGGGAACTGGACGCTGCTGTGCCCACCAGACCGGGAAGTCGCCCGGTCCGTCGTGGTTCCACGTGGCCTTGTCGACCCGGGTCTTATCCGGCCAGATACCGAAGTCGCCGACATGGAGAACCCAGGGAAACGTCACTCCGAGGGCCAGTTCGAAGGCGAAAATGTCGGCATAGAGCCTATCCAACGCACCGTGGCTGTCACCAGCAACGCAAATGACCATTTTTGCACCCCTATAACTACTGAATGGCGATTACCAAGTGACCCACGCGAGCCATTCAAGCGTTCCTGAGATTCGGACCGCACCGCTGTCCAAATCAGCCAATGTAGTGCGACGGTTCGCCCGCCACCCCGCAGGCAACGGGTCTAAAGACCCTCTGCAAGCAGGATGGCCCATAGTGGCATGGTTGATCGGGGAGGGAAGCCTTCGGATGGGCGCCATAGGGTCCGGGTGGCCAATAGGGTGCGATGCGGATGGCAGGCAGACTGGAACTCCGCTAAGGCTTCGGTCTCTCGTGCAGCCACGTCATCTGTCCACGTCAGATTCACGCCAGCCAGGTCGGGCAAGTTCACGACAAAATCCACCTCTCGGCGTCCGGACCAGTACGCGGGGTCAGGGCCAAGAGAGCGCAAGTGCTGGTAGAGAGCGTTTTCGGCCAGGTGGCCTCTGTCGGGCGTCAAGGATGGCGCCACAGCGTTTCGCATGCCGAGGTCGGCAGCATAGACCTTACGAGGCTTCTGAATAGCGGCAGACTGGCGCATCGAGAACGCGAAGTGCCTGCAGAGATTGATCAACCGGGCATCCTCCAGATGGCCCATCATGCGCAGTACCCACGCCGGTGTGGTGCCCAGGACCTGAGCCAGTTTCCCGGCACTGACCGGGTTGCCCACCTGTCTCAGCAACAGAAGCCCAAGGTCTTTGAGAGCCCTGGTTTCACGAACCTGATATCGGAACGCCACGTCTTTGGCCACAATGTCCGAGAAATACTGTTGCAGCAGTGCTTGTTGCCTCTCCACTGAGTCTGCTCCTACTACCTCGGGAAACCCCCCGATTGTGAGGTAGTCCTCCAAATGGTAGACCCACTCGTTCTCTCGGCTGCGGAGCTCGAAAAAGGCCAATTCGGGCGTCAGTTGGACCGTTGCGTCCACCCCTCTGAACCCAAGAAACTCGCTGAACGAGAGAGGGGTTGCCTCGAACGTCAGGTTCCTGCCGGTCAGCAATGTGGCGAGTTCACCGGCCATGAGACTGGAACTCGAACCGGTAACGACCACTCGCAATTCGGGGTTTTGCTCGTAAAGCGTCCGAACCCACCGCTCCCACTGAGGTACCTCCTGCACTTCATCCAGCAGAACCCATCCGGGGCCTTGGGGCCAGACCCCCTGCCGCTAGGTTGCGACGATGTCATCCAGGAGCCCCATCGACAGGTCCGGGAAGAGGCGGTGATCCTCGAGATTCGCCAACAGGATGCTCTTCGGCGGTGTCCCGCTCGCCAGCAGTCGGCCTATCAACTGGTGCAGAATCGTGGTCTTTCCGCACCTGCGTACCCCGGTAATGGCGATCACCTCCCGTCCTGTTGCAATCCTCAGGATCTTCTCCACCAGCCGCCTGGGGCGGCCCACCCTTGATGCCGGTAGGGACCGAGTCCAGTAGTTCCAGTCGTCCAGGACAAGTCGAATATGGCCCCGGTCTGCCATGGCTCTCCTCCATGAAAATACGGTTCGCTTCAGAACCGTGCCTTGTAGGAGGCTGGTTCTGAAAAAAACCGTATCTCAAGGAGAACGGTTTGGCAAAGCCTATTCCCTTCGCCCGTCTGGTGCCAAAACTATAATGCCCTCCATACCCGCCCGCACGGCCGCCCGTGCTCCGCAATAATCCATCCGGCCCGCGTCATGGCCTCGACGAACCCCAAATCATGGTCAGACCAAGACCCAAAATGGCTTATGGGGATGACAGAAACGGCCCTCGGATGGCTGAATTCGCGCTCGATTGCCGCGAAGCGCAGACCGGTCCCTCAACGAGACAGTCGAACCGAGTCTGCTGGAACCAGCCTTCACGCAGCGATGCGGTAGTCTTGGTGCCCTTCGACTCCGCTCAGGCCAGGCGGTCCAGGTCGTCAAGGCGAGGGCGAGGATTCTTGCGCTTGAGAACGACAAGCTGCTGCCTGCCCCGCCTTCGATGGCCCCGAGGGGGCCCCTCAGGCCCTTCGAGGGGAGC
>CAYTWV010000730.1:0-2257 GCA_964442235.1 uncultured Myxococcales bacterium
TTTATCCCACGTGGTGAATGGCTGTGATGGGCTTAAGACGAGTGGCCCGCCATGCCGGCAGAAGGGAAGCGACCATCGCAAAGGCCGGGACAATCATGATGGCGTTCAACACCACTCTGGGGTCCACCACCAGATTCAGAGTGTCGGACATCAAAAAGAGCTGGAACCCGGGGCTGACCTGAATCTGCAGCGCATTTATCAGCGCCGCAACCCCGCTGCCCACCCCCATGCCAAACAAGGTGGCCGCAACGGACAAGACACCCACCTCGATGACCAGCGAAATCAGGATTCGGGCCTTGCCCATGCCGATGGCACGAAGAGTCCCTATTTCCCGAGTGCGGTCTCGAATCACAATCCAAAGGGTGTTCATCACGCCAACCAGAATGATGACCAACAGCACCATGATCAGCAGACCCGAGACCGTGGAGAAGGTCTTCGAGACCCATTGCATGGCCAGCAGTTCGGCCTCCCAAGTGGTCAGGTCCAATCGCTGCCCCGTCCAGTCCTCGCCGGCGGCCAACTGGAACTTGCCCCAGAAGGGCCCGGTCCCATGTTCCATCAGCTCATAACCCTTGTCGGTAAGCCCGGTCCGCAACCTGGCTTCCACGTCGGCCGACTGTTCCGTCTCCTCCAAATAAATATAAATGCTGCCCGTAGTATCTTCGTTGTAAAGGTTCAGGTCCCTGAGTGTGTCAGGAGAGGCAAAAGTCGACATAGCCGACAGGATGCCCAAGTCCTTCATGATTACACGTACGGTGGTGTCCACCGAGTTGTACTGGCCCCGGACCGTGGGGGACGATAGCGTGACCGCATCCCCGACGTTGACCCCCAGCCGTTTGGCCTGCGCCTCATAGAGCGCAAGGCTGTGGGGAAGCGAAAGGTCGGCCAGGTTGCCCTCGGTGGGACGCAGCACCTCCTGCAGACCCGGTTCAGATTCAATCGAGACGCCGATGATGGCCGCCTGGATGGAATCCCGTTCGCTGACCAGTTTGCCAAAGCCCCGAAGGCGGTCGCTGATGCGCAGGGCCTCGGGGACTAACTCCTGGACGTCCTCAATCAACTTCTGGCGCTCAAGCAACAAAGGCGATACCCGCCCACTGCTGACTTTGTAGAACCCCGAGACGTTGACGTGCCCCGAAAGCAGGGCAGTGCCGGCCTTCATCATGGTGGATTCGATGCCGGCCCCCACGGCCCCAAGCAACACCAGAAGCACGGTGACCAGCGCCATGGCCCCGCCCAGCAACAACGAGCGTCGGCGGTGCTGTAACAGATTTCGTATGGCAATGATGATTAGCTGTCCCATCTTAGTCCTCCCTTTCCATGGCCCGAACCGGCGCAATGCTGCTGGCCAGTTTGGCTGGATACAGTGTGGAACCGATGGTCGCCGCCAACACCACGCCCAGTGCTACCAACAGGTGCTCCGGAGCCAGATGGTGATACAAACGAGGCCCCCCGAACAAGAAATAGAGTTCGTTGTTGAAGGCCGGAATGCCCGACGACTGAGCCCACAGGATCAGCCCGACACCAATGGCCACTCCAAGCAGACCGAATCCGAA
Organism: uncultured Myxococcales bacterium; assembly: GCA_964442235.1. Lineage (GTDB taxonomy): Bacteria > Myxococcota_A > UBA9042 > CAIXZC01 > CAIXZC01 > CAYTWV01. Next base: position 1,557 of record CAYTWV010000730.1, read on the forward strand.
ACCCAGCGTCGAGGACTCGACCAGGAACATCTTCAAGACATACCCGCGGCTGGCACCCATGGCCCGCAGCGTCCCAATTTCCCGAGTGCGCTCCATGGTCGCCATGACCATGGTGTTGTTGATGATGACCAGAGCAACCAGAAAAATGATCAGGACCGAGGCAACCAACACTGCCCAAAGCACGCCGATGAACTGGCCCACCAGCCCACTGGCTTCCCTCCAGGATACGGCCTGAATCCCAAGCCCCTGCTCGCCTGAAGCGGCCGAAATCGAAGCCATCCCCTGTTCCAAATTGGCCCCCTCTTTCAGGACCACCGCTGCATGCATCACCACCCCGGCGTCCAACTCTTCCGGGGAGTAGATTTTGTCCAGCAGCTCATCATTAAACCGTTTTCCGCCCTCTTTCATATTGATGTTGGCGAACTCATCAAACCCTGTCCCCTTGGGGGGCTGGGTCGCATCCGAAGGGGCTGCCTCCGCCACGTTGGCGGCAGCCTTGGTGTCGCCTGGTTCGTCGGCCGGGGCTTCCTCCTCGTCTCCGCCAAATAGCGCCGCCTCGGCGTCGTCTCTGGCCACCTCTTTAATGCCGACCTTGGCAATCATCGCCTCGGACTCCTGCTTTTGCCCCGGCGTCGAGAACCCATAGAGATCCCGGAACGTCATCACGTCCACCAGGATGTAGGAACCCGCCAGCACCGCAA
>CAYTWV010000731.1:0-2252 GCA_964442235.1 uncultured Myxococcales bacterium
TTGGGCAAGTCCGATGTGCAATCACAGCTTGAAGAGCTGAAAAAGCGTTTGCTGAGCCTGGAAGCCAGCTTGAAGGGGGATTCCGATGCCTAATACGAAAGTTTCCCCCAGGGCGATGGCCCGCTTGCTGGGTGCGGCGAATGTGCAGGTTGGGGCCCTGTTGATCCCCTTGCTGCTGGCGCTAGCTTCATGCACCTCGCCTTCTTCAAACCTGGCCGATCTGACCTCGGATCTGGGGCAGGATTCCTCGCTGTTCAACGATGTGGTTGTGCCCGATGGCCAGCTTGGTGACCAGGACTCTCCCGGGGATGGCACCCAGACCGACTTGTCTTCGGATGGGCAAGATCCCGACGACCAGACAGGGCCCAAGGACACAATGGTGCCCGATGACTTCCAGGGATTACTGGATTTGCCCGACCCCGACGTGAATCCACCGCAGGACGCCGTGGAAGCCGAGGCCTGGCAGCCGCTGGATACCACGCCGGCGCTGTGCTCACCGAACCAGAACTGGATTCTGGAATATGAAGAGTTACCTGCCCTGAAGGCCATGGGGGCCATTGCAACGTTCACGCAGAACAAAGCGGGGACGCTGGCCACGGTGCCCAATCCGGCGGGGAAATACGATGCGGTTTGCGATTGCCTCAAGTGGGACTTCTCGGCCGTGAATCCCGCCGACGAAGAGGTCTATGATTCCGTCCTGCCCCTGGCCAGCTTCTGGTTTGGGCAGTACTACCCCGATGCGGACTTCGTGCAGTTCTTCGGAAATGATTCGCTTGGTATCTACAGCCTGGACTCCACGGGCCTCTATCTTCACGGCCTGGCTTCCATCGAGGAAGACGTCACTCGGCTGGTTTACGAGGAGCCCATTCCGTTGGTCAAGCTGCCCATGAAGCTTGGCGACAACTGGAGCAGTGAAGAGGTGCCCGCCCAAGGCCTGTACGAAGGCGACGAATATCCGCTGGTGACGCCCGTGACCGGCACGCTCAGCGTCGAGCATTCGTTCTATTTTGCTGTGGACAAAAAGGGCCTGGTCAAGACCGTCTCGGGCGAATTCCCGGTGCTGCGCCTGACCGTGGACATCACCATGAAAGTTCTCAACTCGTTGATGCCCAACCCCGTGGCCGTGCAGCGATTCAAACTGAACCTTTACATGACCGAGTGCACCGGACTGGTGGCTCGAATCCGCAGTGAAGAGGGCGAGTTGGAAACCGACTTTACCGGTGCGACCGAATACCGCCGCTGGGGAGGAATGCCGTGAGAACTCTTGCCTTGGCCCTTGGGGCCGTTGTGTTGTTGGGTTCCTGCGCCACCTTCCAAACCGGTGAGCTGAAAGTCCCCCCGCTGCCTGGACTTCGCTTCGTTCAGGTGGGCGACTGGCGCATTCGCGTTGATGAAATGGGCTCGGGAGAGCCGCTGGTGCTGATTCACGGCTACTCGTCCACTTTGGAAGAGTGGCGTCCGGCATTGCCCTATTTGTGCCAGAATCGCCGCTGTATCCTGCTGGACTTGCCGGGTTTCGGCCTGTCCGACAAGCGGGATGGCGACTATTCCCCTGCCAAAATGGCCGAGTTCACCGTGGCCGTCATGGACGCCATGGGAGTTCAGTCGGACGACGTCCTCGCCCACTCCTGGGGTTGCAGCGTCGCATTGGCCATGGCCTTGCGGTATCCCCACAAGGTCAACGACCTGGTGCTGACCGGAGCCTGGGTTTACACCGACCAGATTCCGACCTTCCTGTTGTGGGCCAAGGTCCCGTTGCTGGGCGAGATGCTCTTCACCGCCTTCTTCGACCAGCAGCCCGAGATGCGCTACCAAGAGGTCTTTAACGAACCCGACAAACACGTCAAGGTCGAGGATATCGCACTGATGAAGATGTTTCTGGGTTCCCCGGGCGCCATCCGTGCGGCCCTGCAGGCGGCCCGTGACCAGCGTTTCGAAGAGCAGGAAACTTTGTACAAAGAAGTCACCAACCGCAGCCTCCTGCTGTTTTGTGAACAAGACCGAGTGGCGCTGCCCTTCTACGGACGCCGTCTGGCGGCCGAAATGCCCAACAGCCACCTGCAGTTCTTGACCCGCTGTGGCCACGTTCCGCAGGTGGAACAACCCGAAAAGTATGGCGCCGTGGTCCTTGAATTCCTGGATGGCGTCCAGGGAGGTGCAAAATGAGCAAAGCCCCCCTAGTACGAATCGACCCCGATTGCCGCCGTGTTTTGTGGGGTGACTTGGTGTGTCTGTGCCACGACCGTGAGGGA
>CAYTWV010000732.1:0-2251 GCA_964442235.1 uncultured Myxococcales bacterium
GGAAGACGTAACCCAACGAACCGTTGACCGTTCGGCGCTCTGTAGTCGCCATGGCCACACCGGGCGTGGTGGGTTTTTCTTGGGGTTCGGCTTTGTCCTGGGCGAATTCGGCAAACAGGTGAAGCCCCATCCACTTCATATGCAGATAGGCCGAATAGCCATAGGTCATGATGGTCTGGCCATCGTTGTAGAACCCGGCGCCGCCCAAAGCCAGACGGAAGTTGTCATCCATGGTCAAGTCAGCCATGCCGCATCCGATGGCTTCCAAGGGCACAAAATCCAAACGACCGGCATAGGCCAGTTCTTCGAAGCGATTGCCCAGACTGATGCCAACGCCCTCATACCCGCCAAAAAACGTGGGGGCAGCACGCAGGCCGTTGAAGACACCCAGGGTGATCTTCAGGTGGTCGGCCCAAGGTTCGGTCTTAAGCGTCAGGCCCATGCTGTTCTCGGGGCTCATGGCGTTAGAGCCGATGGAGCGGTCCATATGGGGCAGTTTGCCCGAGGACATCAACTGGCCCTTCAGGAAGGGGAAGGGCTGAACGCCCATTTTGGCGCCGAACCAGGGGGAAGGGGTGAACGCAATCCAGGCGGCGTAGAGGGGTCCGCCGGCTCGTTCCTGGTCAAACAGGTCCATCTCCAGGTTGTAGCTGATATCTTCCATATAGTCGCCGCTGACGCCGAACCGGGCCCGTCGCAGCATAAATCCGGTCTCTTGCATCCGGTCGCCATTAAGCAGACTGGCGTCATCGGCAACCCAACCGCCCCAAGCCTGAATTCGCATGTGCAGGGCCGCATTAAACTGGCCGTTTTCGAACTGGACCAAACTGTCGTGTTTTTCCGGGGCAGGTGTGCCCGAATCGGCCTCTTCCCAAATCTCGCCCCCACGTGCAACACCACACGCCAGAAGCACCACCACCGCTGCCAACACCGACCGTACCAGCTTCGCCATTGTGTTCCTCACTCGAAGAAAGATGGAGTCATCCATGAAGAGACATGTGTGTCCCTTCTTCAGGCCCCCGCCGGACCAGTCCGGGCGGACGGGGAAATCCGATTCGAATATTGGGTTTACAACCGCAGCGAGGCCAGGTCAAGGCCGGTGCGAGGCTTATGAGCCGCTCACGAAAAACTAACGGGAATCGGGCCTCCGCTGGGCTGTGGACTTAGGGCGTCGGATACACTAGGATTCGCCCATTGGCAACGAATACCCGACGTGGTGGAACCATGCGTCGAACAGGTTCAAACGGCAGAATGCCGGCTGGATTGCCGGCACACGACGGAGGCACAAAAATGAAGACTCGACTTGTGACCACCCTGACCCTGGTTTTGGCAACCGCGTTGGCGGCCGGATGCCTTCGGGACTCGAAGTCCAAGGGGAACACGCTTCCTGGTGAAGATGTGTCGGCCGATTCGAACGTCCAGACCGACACTCCTGCGGGGTTAGATCAGGCGACACCGCAGGACCTTTTGAAGCCCGATGTGCCGAATCCAAAGGACCAGACACCCGGCGACACGGCGATTGACCCCGACGTGGCCACCGATACGGCGCAGCCCGACGCCCCCATCTGCACACCCGAGTGTGGCACACACAACTGTGGTGACAACGGATGCGGCGGCAACTGCGGAACGTGCAACGGAAGCCAGGAATGCAACGGCAACGCGGTGTGCGGCGATACTCCTTTCGTCGGGTGCTGGGACGCTTACGGCGAGCTTTCCGCATGCGACTTTATGGGGGACTGCGAATTGCCGGCCTTTGCCTCGATCTCGTATGAAGATGGGAAGAGCCTCAAGGCCTTCCTCGATTGCCTGAAGGCCCAGTGCCCCTCCATGGACGGCGCCTGTACCCAAACCGCCACCGCCGGGATCTGCAACGACCAGTATGAGGCCTGTTACGAAGAGCCAGTCTGCGTCCCGAATTGCACTGGCAAGAACTGTGGAAGCGACGGATGCACCGGGAATTGTGGCACCTGTTCAGGGGGGGATTCCTGCGGTGCAAATGGCACCTGCCAGGCCGTCAGCACCGACTGCCCCGGATACGGCGTCCCCATGGTTGGCCCCTGCATCGGCACGACCACCATGGAAGGCTGCTGCTCAGCCGACGGAAAACTTCGCTGGTGCGATTCCGGAACCCCCTATTGCGTCGACTGCGCTGCCAGCGCCAAGCAGTGCGGATGGAAACTCGGCGATGATCTCTATGACTGTGGCAGCACCGCCGACGGCGATCCCACCGGAACCTTCCCCAGAGAGTGCA
>CAYTWV010000733.1:0-2247 GCA_964442235.1 uncultured Myxococcales bacterium
CCTTCGGACTCGAAGCTCGCACAGGAGATGCAGGACAGTGGTTCCTGGACCGCCTACTTCGGAGACGGTCTCAGCCAGGACGCATTCTTGATTCAGGGAATGCGTAGCGGCGTTGAAACAGTCAAAGCGCTTTTGGGAGCTCAAGGCAATGTAGTGATACTTGGGAACGCGGACCGGGAATGTGCCGCGTACTGTGGCTGGCACACAGGGAACGTGGAGGGGACACACCTGGACCTCTGGAAGCTTCGGGCTTCTCGCACGTTCTTCAATCGCTTCCGAATAACTGATTTTGGAGTGGCTGACCTCGTGCTGAACAGCGGAGAGGATGCCCTAAGGCCTCTTCTCGACGAGAGTCTGGCGGGAAACCCCGACTTGATTATCGTGCATGGATGCTGCGTACAGCAGATGTTGGGGGAATCCAGTCAGAGACTTCTGGATGCTGCCATGGCGCAGTCGAGTCACCGGATTCCCTCCTTGGCTGTGGATGTCTGCCTGGATAACGGCGACGACTACCGTAGGCTTTGGGACACGTTGTTGGAAAACACGGTGCCTGCGGATCGAACGGTCATCCCTGGGGCACTGAATCTGGTGGGATACGGCCACGAGGCGACCCCGGGCATAGCTGAACTGAAGCAGTTGTTGGCAGAGGTGGGTGTTCAAGACGTGCAGCTTCTGCTTCCGGCGTTTGATGCGAGCCAGTTCGCTCGGTTTCACCGAGCTCAAGCAACGCTGGTCTACCCCAGCAAACACGTTAGTGAGTCGTTTTCCACGGCAGGCCGCCATATCAGCAACCTTCTCTTCCCCAAGGCCCCCTGGGGCGTCGAGGGGACGTTGTTGTGGCTTGACCAGGTATTGGTGTCGTTGGGCAAAGCGCCGCTGACGGCGGATAAGAAGTTGGAACTCTGTGAGCGCCATTTACCGCCCAATTGGGACGTCCTAAAGTCGCAGGCGGCCCAAAAGAGACTGGGCTTTGCTTGCTCGCCAGCATACGCAAAAAGCGAAGACGCAGGAGTTCGGCATGGTTTGCCGCTGGTAGACCTGGTTGCGGAGCTAGGATTTGGCCTTGACCTGGTCTTGATTTCCCCCCAGGGGCCGCCCCCGCACTTGTCCGAGGATCAGCTCCGTCGGTGGCGGATTCCGGCTACCGGCGCGGCCATGAATCGGGTGGTTCCGGCGAAGCCCGGCGAACAGATAGCTCCGTTGATTCGACGAACTGAACCGCATGTCTACTATTCGGAGTGGGAGGGGGACGAACGACTTCTGGCAGCGGGCAGATTCCCGTTTTCCTATTCGGACTTGCGCATGGGCCTGTGGGGTGCGGCTTGGAACATGAGGATCCTGTTGGGCATGGCCCGGGCCCCATTCCTGCAGCGTTACGCTTCAGTCGTGCTCGAAGCAGGGGGCATGGATGCCTGACAGGGTCACCTCAGTCTCGACGTTCACGGACGGGGTTCTAGTACTGGTCAACGGTGTGTCGGACCTTGCGCTGGTAATGGACAGCCCCAATTGTGGCGAGGACAAAGCAGCCAAAGCCGGACTCCGACAGGACCTGTTTTCCACCCTGAATCCACCGGGATTGCCTCGGCGGACCCATTTCACCGAAGTTGGTTTTTCCGACATGACGCTGGGTACCGAACCCAAAGTAGTTCGGACGATACGCTGCGTAAACCAGGCATTGAATCCCGCTGCCATCCTGGTGACAGGAGGCAGCCCCATTGATTTGACTGGTGAATACCACGGACTGGTGGCAAAACGACTCTCCTCCGAGATAGGCAAGCCGGTCTTTGCCCTACCCTCCCGCTCATTGTCTGGAGACTTCCTGGACGGCTTTTGCGGGGCCTTGGCGGAATTGGTCTCGGCGCTTCCCATGACCACCGGCGAAGTGGAACCTGGCACCGTCGGCATCGTCGGGCTGCCTTTTGAGCGAAGCGAGCGCGACCATCTGGCCAATGTCAACGAGCTTCAGCGACTGTTGAGGCGCATGGGACTGAAATGCCTGGCCGTGCTTCCGTCGGGCGTCTCGGTCAAGCAGTGTGCGACAATTAGCGGGGCCCAATGGCTTCTGGCACTCCCTCACGGCCGGGAGGCTGGCGAGCGACTGTCTGAACGGTTGGGGAGGCCCGTGCTTCAGTTGCCCCTGCCGGTTGGACTTGACGGCACAGCAAGGTGGCTTCGCTCCGTTGGCCAATTCACGGGAAACTTGCAGCAGGCAGAAGCGCTTATTGAATCGGAGTTGGAAAGGTGCGT
>CAYTWV010000734.1:0-2246 GCA_964442235.1 uncultured Myxococcales bacterium
TGCCCTTCTGCAGGCGGGCGTCAAGGTCAGTGCCGTCTGGAACCAGACATGGTGCGGCAAAAACAAGACCTTGCTGGGAGAGCAGGTGTTATGGAACTGGGCCTACAACGACCTTTACCACCCCCAATGGCCCCAGTATCTGGAATGGCTGGATGCCAGAAACATCCGACTGTTATGTTACATCAACCCGATGTTCGCCCGGCTGGCGCCTGAGGTCCAAGTCACTCGCCGACTGTTCGACGAGGGCCTTGCTCAAGGCTTTTTTGTGAAGAATCCCGAGGGCGAGCCTTTGATCCAGAAGGTCACGGCCTACGACGTGGCGATGATTGACCTCAGCCACGAGGGCGCCCGGGAATGGATGAAGAACATCATCAAGGACGAACTGATCACGAAGTCGGGTTGTGACGGCTGGATGGCGGATTTTGGCGAAGCCCTGCCGTTTGATGCGGTGATGGCCTCGGGGGAAACGGGGGAAACCTGGCATAACCGGTATCCCGTCGAGTGGGCGAAGCTGAACCGAGAGGTGTTGGACGAGTTGGGATTGGTGGGAAGCGCCCTGGTCTTTCATCGTTCGGGGTACACAGGGTCTGCGCAACACGCCATTGCCTTCTGGCAGGGCGACCAGGTCACCAGTTGGGATCCGTACGACGGTTTGCGCAGTGCGCTGAACGGGCTGTTGAACGGGGGATTCTCGGGAATCGCCATCAACCACAGCGACGTGGGCGGCTATACGACGGTGCCCATGGTCGGCCCGGGCTACACTCGAACCTTAGAGTTGCTGCAGCGTTGGACCGAGATGAACACCTTTGGCCCCATTTTGCGAACCCACGAGGGGAACTCTCCGTCATCCAATGTCCAAGTCTATTCCGACCCGCTTGCCACGGCCCATTTTGCTCGTTTTTCGGAACTGTTCCAAGCGTTGGCTGAATATCGAAAGCAGGTGGTCCAGGAGGCAGCGACCAAGGGCTGGCCCGTGGTACGTCATCTGGCCATGCTTTATCCCAACGACGCCAAGGCCTGGGCGACCGGGGATCAGTTCCTGTTCGGTTCCCAGATTCTGGTTGCCCCCGTGCTGGAACCCTGTGGCCAGCCGCCCTGCCTGCGAACGGTGTACCTGCCGCAAGGAGAGTGGAAACACGCCTGGAGTGACCAGACTTGGAGCGTCACGGCCCAGGGGCTGACGGTTCAGGTGGAAGCTCCCGTCGGCAGTCCGGCGGTCTTCCACAAGGTGGGATTTGCGTGGCCTATTGTGGAGGCTTGGAGTCCCCGGTAGTGGGTGCCTGTTCCAGGGTGACCTGAGCGCCAAACGGAGCCAGCAGGGCATTCATCTCTTTCATGACGGCCGTAGGCTGCAGGCCCATTCCGGACAATACGGCCGCATAATTGTTCAGTGCGGGTCCCATATACGGGTGGGCCTTTTTGGCCTCGGCAGAAAACTGAATCAGAATTTGGGCCACCCGTTTGGCCACCGGTTCGGCCTGGGCCAGACGGCCCGTGCTTAGGTACATCACGGCCAGATTATTCAGGGTTGAGGCCAGATCCGGATGGTCGGAACCAAGACGCTGCTCGATGATCGGCACGGCCCGGCTTAACAACTGCTCGGCCTGGTCTCGCATTTCTACCCGATGCAAAAAGAACGAAAGTTCATTGGCCGCTTTGGGAAGCAGCGCCGAGTCGGGATCCCGCGAGGCCCAGTCAAAAAAGGCGGTTACATAGGTGGTTCCCGTGTTTCCATCGTCTCCCAACCAATACCACAAGTCCCAAACGACCTGGGGGTTCTTCCCAAACAGCGCAGAGAAGCGGGGAATCTGGAGCAACGCCGCTTTCAACCGGGCGCAGGACTCACTTTGCTGCAACTGCCAGAAGAATTCTTCCGTGTTGGCTGGGGTTATCGGGGCCGTCTCCAGGAAATCGGCCAATTCCAGCCGGACATCGTCCTGGGCGTCCTGGTCGGGCAAAAACTGCTCTCTAACGGCTTCCCGAACCGCCTCGTCAGCCAGCGTCAAGACCGTTTCGGACGTCGACACAAGGCCCTGAAGAGCGTCCCCAAATCCGTTCCACTGCTGACCGGCCTGGGCCGCCGAAATGCGCCCCCCTTCCCACTCAAGGGAACTCAAGACAGACAACAAATCCGCTTCGGCCAAGCCGGACTTAGAGACCCAGAGCAGTCCCATGGCCTTGGCGACGAAGCCCGAAGTGGTCTCCTGCGAAGACAACTGCGCCAGTCTTTTCCCGTGGAACGTGTT
>CAYTWV010000735.1:0-2242 GCA_964442235.1 uncultured Myxococcales bacterium
AGGCTGTGATCACGAACATGCCCGGTTGGCAGACGGAGATTGTTCAGTCGAATGGTTGTGGGTTGGTTGTTGAGCCAGAGGATCCCGTTGATTTGGCTGAGAAACTCATTCGTTTGCGTGACAGTCCCGTTGAGTGTTTAGGGATGGGGCAACGTTCGCGAAAATTGGCGGAATTGCAGTTTTCGAGGGATGTGCTTGCTGGGCGAGTGGAGCAACTCCTTTTGGATGTCTATCGTGACTCCAAGTCATGAGTCGTATCATTTTCTACGGGGCAGGCGGGCATGCGCGGGTGGTGATTGATGCATAAGCGTCACCCCGGGCACCACTACCGAGGGATGCATTAATCAGGGTAAGTTGGCGGCATGGACACGAATGCGAGTGTATCCCTGCTGAAAGAGGACTTGGCTGGCCGGATCCGAGTCCCGGCTGCGAAGAGGCTGCAGATCTTGGAGGAGTTCGATCGCAGCGGAATGAGCGGATTAGCCTTTGCCGCGTTGGTCGGTGTGAAGTACCAGACCTTTGCCAGTTGGCGTCGCCGCCGTTCCGAGCCTCCCAACGACCACAACAAAGGGACTCCTTCCACACGCTTCGTCGAAGTCGCGGCACCACAGTCCCATCCAGCATTGGAACTGGAGCTCCCCGGTCAGGTGCGTCTGCGGATCAGCGAACGAACCCAGCTGCCTCTGGTCGTGGAACTTCTGCGTCAACTTCACGCATGTTGAGTTTTTCTGGCGCACTGCGGGTGTTCGTGGCCATCGACCCCTGCGACATGCGCAAAGGCTTCAATGGTCTGCACGCTTTGGTCACCGAACGATTGGCCGAGGATCCCCGGGGCGGATCTCTCTTCGTCTTCACCAACCGACGACGAAACCGGATCAAGATCCTCTTTCGCGATCGTACCGGGGCGTGGATGTGCACCAAGCGACTCGAAGAAGGCACCTTCTCCTGGCCTCAGCCCAGCCACGATGCGTCTACCAAGCTTTCTCTGACTCCGGAGGCGCTGGCGTTACTCACCGATGGGGTCGATCTACGAGGCGCCAAGCTCCGTCCGTGGTATCAGCGTGAGTAGTTTTTGGTGGGCACTAAAAGACGATAACCCCCCGGTTTTTGGCCCTGTAACTGCCACTTTTGCGACGTTGTTTATGACGCCGCGCGAAGCCGAACTGACCCGCCAATTGGAGGTGGCTTTGTCGGCCTTGTCGGGGATGGAAGCGCTGCGGCGGGAGAACCAGTTGCTGCGTCAGAAGTTGGATCAGATCACCCGGCGCTTCTTCGGAGTGTCCAGCGAGCAGTTGCCGAGCAATCAGTTGGAACTGGTCCTGGCCCTTCCGGAGGTTGAAGTCGAAGTCCGGCCCGGGAAGATCGAACCCGGTCCCTCCGCGGAAAAGAAAACACAACGGCCCGTTCGCAAGGCTCGCGTGCCGGAGCACCTCCCGGTGGTGGAGGAAGTGCTCGAACCGGACGACGTCAAGGCTGCACCCGAGCAATGGCGCCGGATTGGTGAGGAAGTCAGCGAGCAGTTGGATTACGAGCCGGGCCGCTTCTTCCGGCGGCGGCTGGTGCGTCCCCGATACGTGCAGCGCACCGAGCCGGATGCTGCACCGGTGATTGCACCGCTGCCGGAGCGCCTGTTGGAGCGCAGTCTGCCGGCTCCGGGACTCTTGGCCCACATCCTGGTCAGCAAGTACTGCGATCACCTGCCGCTGTACCGGCAGGAACGGATCTACGCCACCCGTCACGGAGTGGAGTTGCCCCGCCAGACTTTGGCCCGCTGGGTGGGGCTGGCGGCCGACTGGTTGAGACCGATCTACGACCTGATCCTCACCGGGGTGATGGCCGGTGGGTATGTGCAGGTTGATGAAACGCCCGTCGAGTATCTGGATCCTGGGCGAGGCGAGACCGGCCAAGGGTACCTGTGGACCTGCCTTCGACCGGGAGGAGACGTGGTGTTCCGTTGGGAAACCAGCCGAGCGGCCAAGTGTCTGGACAAGCTTCTGCCGGTTGACTTCAGCGGGGTATTGCAGTGTGACGGGTATGCGGCCTACGGATCCTTTGCTCGACGTCATCCCCACCCCCTCACGTTGGCAGGGTGCTGGGCCCACGTGAGGCGCAAGTTCTATGAGGGGCGGAATGAGTCGCCATTGTGGGCCGGTTGGGTACTGAGGCAAATCCAACACCTTTATCGGGTGGAGGCTGTGCTGCGCCAGAACCGAGCAGGTCCTCGGTTGCGGAAGGCACTCCG
>CAYTWV010000736.1:0-2242 GCA_964442235.1 uncultured Myxococcales bacterium
ATGGGATAGGCCAGTTCCGTGCCGGTCCCACGCTTCGTCACGCCGGTCAGAGGTATCTGCATGCGGCTGGACAGAATATCCATACACCGAGAGGTGCAAAAGCCGCCCTGGCAGCGGCCCATACCGGCTCTGGTGCGGAACTTAACCCCGTCCAGAGTGCGGGCGCCGTGATCGATGGCTTCGTGTATCTCTGCCTCGGTAACCAGTTCACACCGGCACACTACCTTGCCGAACTGCGGGTTCGAATTGACCAATTCTTCTTGCCGTTGCGCCGACGCAACGCCGAATCGAGACGGCCCCTTGATGCCCGGGCGCCACGCCTCTTTGCCTCTCAGTTCCAGCCCCTCGGCCGCCAGTATGTCTCGCACATACACGGCGATGGCCGGTGCCGAAGTCAACCCCGGCGACTGGATTCCAGCAACGTTCACGAACCCTTTCACGGCCGTGGTCCCAATCACAAAATCGCCCGTGCTGCTGGCAGCTCGAAGCCCTGCAAACGCCGCAATGGCATCCCGATGGTCGATACTGGGACACAACTGCCTGACCAAATTAAAGACAGAATCGGCCCCCACGCTGCTGGTCGCCACATCTTCTCGGTCCAACACGTCGTCGGCCGTGGGGCCCACCATGATGGTCCCGTCAAACGTCGGAATAATCAGCGTGCCCTTGGTGGTCTTGTTCGGAATCGGGAATACCAGACGCCGAACCAGGCCCTTCAGCCGCTTGTCCAGCATGTACTCCTCGCCCTTTCGTGGCAGAATCTTGAAGGTGTCGCAGCCCACCATGGCCGCAACCTTGTCCGCGTAAACACCCGCACAGTTGATCACAAAATCGGCCAAAACTTCGCCGCAAGGCGTCTCCACCCTCAGTAGCTCGCCAGCAGGTTCGATGCCCAGGACCGGACATTCCACTCGCACGTGCACGCCGTTGGCCTGAGCACTCTCCACCAGGGCAAATGCAAACTCGTAGGGGTTAATCACGCCGGCCGACGGTGCATACAACGCCCCCAGCAACGAACGGCTCAGGTTGGGTTCTTCGCGCCGCAGGCGCGCCTGATCCCACAATTCAAGCCCCGGAACCCCCTTGGCGTCGCCCTGGGCCTTCATCTTTTCCAGCTCGGCCCAATCCGATTCCAACATCGCTACGTTCAACTGCCCGATGCGCTCGAACCCGAAATGTAACTCATCCCGTAGCGCGTCAAACGCGGAGTTACCTGGCGTGACCAGACGCCCCTTCAACGTCGCCAGCGATGTGTCGTGGCCCGGGTGAATGATCCCGCTGTTGGTCTTGGTGGTCCCAAACCCCACCTCGGCATGCTTCTCCAGCAACAGGATCTTCAGGTTGTACTTCGACAACTCTCTGGCGATGGAACAGCCAATCACGCCGCCGCCCACAATCGCCACGTCGTATCTCATCTGCGTCATCTTCCGTCCTTTCGGCCAAGCAAAGCGCCCCGGCCAGACCGGCCCAGTGTAGTGAATTTGACGCAGAGCGCAATGGCTGCGTTATGGCATCCGACAAGAGCCCTTGGCTACGTGTTGACGTGCACGCCACCGGCCCGCCTACCAGGGCAAAGAGCCTCGCTGCCCGCGAATCAGGTACAAAGGGACCTCACATGGCTCAAAACGGCCTCCTTCCGGGCTCGGACACTGTCGGGCTCAAACACGTTTCGCCCCTCCAATTGACCTGACACCCTCGGTGCCGCAAAGTAGTACAGATGCAGACCGATGATGCTCAGCGCCAACTGCGCCGGATCCTGCCTCCGAAATGCCCCTGCGTCCATTCCCGCCCCCAGAAAGGATACGGTGGCCTCCAACGTCGCTCGAATCGGCTCCATCCCCGCCCCATCCATGAACATGCCCAGCCCCATCATCTCTCTAACCAGCAGCGACGCTGCCTCAGGCCGTTCGGCTAGATAGTCCACAACCAGCCCACCCAACAGGTCCAATTTGGAAAGGGGATCGCTATCGTAGTTGCGGGCAGACTCAACCAATTGATGAAGATCATCCACTATTTCTTTTAGAACTGCGCAGTAAATTGCATCTTTTGTCTTGAAATGGTGATAAACGGAGGCCTTTCGAATGCCGGCGGCCTCGGCCAGCTCACTGATTGAACTGCCGTCAAATCCTTTGTTTGCAAAGAGCCTCCTGGCAATTCCCAACAACTCTTGTCTACGGCCCTGGCCGGCAGACCCCCTGGTACGCGCTGCATGTTTCTCTTCCGGTGTCATGTGCCGCAGGAT
>CAYTWV010000737.1:0-2242 GCA_964442235.1 uncultured Myxococcales bacterium
AGGACGGACGATTTGCTCCACCACCCTACCCTGCACCTTCTCCAGTTCCCAGTCGCCCGGCGTGGCGCTGATGTGCAATAGTTGGGGAACTCGTTCAAGCCACTCTTCAAAGGTCAGCGGGCGGTTGTCCAGGGCCGACGGAAGGCGGAATCCATAGTCCACCAGCGTCTGTTTGCGGGCGCGGTCGCCACGGTACATGCCCCGAATCTGAGGCAAGGTCACATGGCTTTCGTCGACCACACAGAAGAAGTTCTTGGAGAAGTAGTCCAGCAGCGTCCAGGGCGGCGAGCCGGGTTTACGGCCGTCCAGAAGTCGAGAGTAGTTTTCGATGCCCGGGCAATGGCCTGCTACTTCCAGCAACTCCAGGTCATACGAGGTCCGTTGCTCCAGCCGTTCGGCATAATAGGGTTTGCCCTCGGCGTGCAGTTCGTCGCAGCGCAGTTTCAGCTCTTTTCGAATCAGGCTCATGGCCCGTTTCAGTTCGTCGGGAGGAGTCACATGGTGGCTGTTGGCCAAGATAAGTGCTCTGTCCAGGGACCCCAGCACCTTGCCCGTGAGGGGGTCCACGGCTTCGATGCGCTCGACGACGTCACAATCCAAAGAGATTCGCAGCACCCGATTGGCTTCCCAAGCCGGGAAAACTTCCAGGGTGTCCCCTCGAAGGCGGAAGCAGCCGCGGTAGAAGTCAAAGACCTCCCGGGTGTACTGCATCTGGCTCAGCCGGCGCAGCACCTTGTCCAGGTTGACCTCCTGGCCCACGGTCAGTTCCAGCAGGATGGACTTGTAGGACTCGGGATTGCCCAGGGCGAAAATGCAACTGACACTTGCCACGATGATGGTATCGGGCCGCTCCAAGGTGGCTCGGGTAGCCGAGTGCCGCAGTCGATCGATTTCGTCGTTGATGGACGACTCTTTCGCTATATAGGTATCCGTTGTCGGAACGTATGCTTCCGGCTGATAGTAATCATAATAGGAAACAAAGTATTCGACGGAATTCTCGGGGAACAGATCCTTGAATTCCCGATAGAGTTGCGCTGCCAAGGTCTTGTTGTGTGCCATGACCATGACGGGCCGCTGCAAGGTCTCGATGACATTGGCCACGGTGAACGTTTTGCCCGACCCGGTGACCCCGAGCAGAACCTGATGGGTGTCGCCGCCACGCAGGCTGGCGACCAAGGCGTCGATGGCCTGGGGCTGATCCCCGGCCGGCCCGAAGGGCGATTGAATTTTGAATGGGGGCATGATTTCAGGCTTTTGTGAGGGTTTCGTTGTCTTCGCAAGGCAGGCGAAGGCTGCTGCATAGGCGGTTTCGGCCTTGGCGTTTGGCCTCATAGAGGTTCAAATCGGCCTCTTTCACCAGGTCCGAGGGGTTCACCACGCTGGGCCCCATGATGCCGATGCCGCCGGATAGGGTAATTCGGATGGACTGGCGCTCGAACTCAAAACGATGGTCCTGAACCAGGGAACGGACCATGTCGCCAAACTCGATGGTTGAAGAGAGGTTTGCCTCGGGCAACACGATCACAAACTCCTCGCCTCCGTAACGAGCAAACAGCTCTTCGGCGCGGATGCGAGGCTTCACGGCGTTGGCCAATTCTTTCAGGACGTAGTCGCCAGTGAGATGGCCCATAGAGTCGTTGATGTTCTTAAAATGGTCCAAGTCGAAGATGATCAGCGAGAGGTCGCGGCCGTAGCGACGGGCGCGGGCGAACTCCTTGTCCAGGTACTCTTGGAAATGGCGTTTGTTCGCAATTTGAGTCAAACCATCACTGATGGTCATATTGTAAATTTCTTCGTGGTAAAGCGACTCGATGTTTGCGCCCACGAGGTACTTGAAGATGGTGTCCCCAATCTTGACCAGGTCCCCGTTGGTCAGCAGGGCGCTTCGGACCTGAATGTCGTTCAAATAGGAGCCATTGGTAGAACCCAGGTCGCGCAGCATTCGGCCCGACTCGCCCACTTCAAGGGCAGCATGGCGCCGGGAGACGCTGTCGCTCTCAAGTACAATGTTATTCTGCGCATCTCTGCCAATGAGGCAGATATTGTCTCTAAGGTCGTATTTACGTCCCAAATGGCGACCATAGATTTCAATCAGGCAATCAGCACCACCGGGTATGGCGCCCAGAGCATTCAGGGCTGTCACTCTGGTTGTATCGTCCTTTTGACTCAATGGTTCCCCCGGGTGTAGCCAGTCTGTCTATACTAATCCGGCGCACGTGCGGAGGGCAAGGAAAAAGGAGGA
>CAYTWV010000738.1:0-1454 GCA_964442235.1 uncultured Myxococcales bacterium
TTGGCCGTTGACGCGTCAGCCGTGCCCCTCGGCTGCGCCTCGTGCCACAGCGCGCCCCCCCCGCCCCCAGGCGAGCTGGGGGAGCCGCTCCCGCCTCCGAAGGTATGTTGTAGGGTTACCACAAAGTGTTGTTTACCCCCTTCCAGCTTGCCTGGAAGGGGGCAGGGGGATGGCGCGCCCTGAGCGAGGCCCCCGGCCGAGCCGAAGGGCTGATGCGACCCTTACAGTAACGCGCAGCTGTACCGAAAGTATTAGGAAGTTGAGGGTTTAGTAAATGCCCACCGGCTTTTCGTAGCAGGTGCGGGCACAAACCTTGGTCACGTTGCCATCCTGGTCTTCCAGGTCCACACACTCATAGCCCACGGGGCAGGGATTTTTGGGGTCGTTGTAGCAGGGGACCAGGCAGAACTTGCCTTTGCTGGTGCCTTCTTCGTCCTGGAACTCGACACACTTGGCCGGGGCCGCCCCGCACTCCTCGTCCTTTTCACAAGGGGCGCAGTGCGGTTCGGGGGGGACGATACACTCGGCGGTCTCCTGGGTGCAGACCTCGCCAAAAGAGCACCAGTCATTGCTGTCGCACTTACGCTTCACACAAACCTTGCTCTCGCAAACTTTGGAAGCGGTCTTGCAGTCCTGGTCGGTCATGCAGCCGGCCTCACACATGTGCGTGTCGGGGTTGCAATAGGTTTCAGGCAGGGGGCAGTCATAGGCGTCGGCGCAGCCACCGGGGAACATGCACTTCTTCTTGGCGGTGCATTCCTGGCCCTCAGGGCAGGGATTATTCACGGGGTCACAGGCCTGAACACACCGGGCAGCGGTGCAGACCATCCCCGTGGCGCATTCGGTGTCCTTCTCGCATCCCTTGGCGCACTTGGCGTTGTTGCAGACGAAGCCAAACTGGCAGTCGGTATCCTTGTCACACTCTTTGACCTTGGAACAGGACCCGGACAGCGGCACACACTGGGAATACTCGATGCCGTAGTCGGTCAGGTCCAGGCACTTGTAGCCCAAGGGGCAGCCTGCGTCGGAGAGGCAAGCGCGACCACAGAAACTGCCACCGGAAACGAAGTCCAGGCAGCGGCTTTCCTCGACCATACACTGGTTGCCCACGGGCACACACTGGCCGGTGTAGGGATTGCAGGAGTTTTCGGAATTGCACACTTCGCAGACGGTGCCACGTTTGTAGCACATCTTGACGCACGGGTCGCAATAGGAGTCGCCGCCGCAGTTCTTGTCGGCTTCACAAGCCTGGAAGCCTGGTTCACGGCACTTCCAGGCACAATCACACTTCTTTCCAGCCGAACACTCTTCGTCGGTAAGGCACTCTTTCTTCACAGGCGGGGGAAGTTCGCCGGGAATGTCGCCAGGCAGGGGAGAGTCCCCGTTCAACAGGGTGTCTTGGGCGATTCCATCACTCGGATTCTTGGAGCCCGAGTCATTTCCACAGCCGAGCA
>CAYTWV010000738.1:1464-2242 GCA_964442235.1 uncultured Myxococcales bacterium
CGATGCGGTACAAGTACCCTTCGTTGGACATCAGGAAGAGTCTGGTCTGCCAACCGGTGGGCGGCGAAGTGAACCCGTGCATGGACTGCAAACGGGCCATCAACTGGCCACTGACGCCGTCCACGACCAGCAACTCTTCACCGTTGGCCACGAATACGGGGATTTGTTTGCCGCTTTGGAACGAGGGCAAAAGGGTGGCATCCGCAGGGTCTCCGTGTACCAGAGTTCGCCACAAGACCTGGCCCGTGGCCAGCTTGACGCCTTGCACCGAGCCGTCGGCAGCGGAGAATACGGCGGTTTCATCGATGATGATGGGCCGAGAAGGGCCCCGAACGGGGACTTCCCACAACACTTCGCCCGATTCGGGGTCAAGCATCATCAGTCCTCGGCAGTAACAGCCGGTGAGGAGCCCGTTTTCCGTAAAAACGGGGGTGGTATCGACGTCACGGAAAACACGGCGCCGGGAGCAGACGGCCCCGGGGGCATCCAGGACTTTGCCCAGAACCCCTTCGGTGCAGAGGTTGGCTTCCCAATCTCGTTGCAACGCCATGGTGGGTACGTTTTCGGTCTGGGCATCTTCCCCGGACTCGTCGGCTTCCGACTCTTGAGGAGCCGTAGATTGAAGGCTCCAGCGAACCAGAACGCCCGTATCAAAGCCCACAAAGAGGTTGCCTTCTTCGACCAGGGGTTGGGGCCGGCCGGCCACGGTAATGGGGGTCAGGCTGCGTTCCGAGTAAGAATGGTCCGTGAAACTGGTGACCACCGACCCGTCGATGAG
>CAYTWV010000739.1:0-2231 GCA_964442235.1 uncultured Myxococcales bacterium
GGCGGTTAAGGATTGTGGAAAGAAGTTCACCTGCTACAAATGCGGATGCAAGTTCTACGATCTCAAGAAAGAGAAGGCCCTCTGCCCCAAGTGCGGCGCTGACCAGTCCGATCGGCGCGTGTTCGAAGAAGAAGTGGTCGAAGAAGAAGAATTCTTCGACGAGGACCGCCTGCCCGTGCCTGATGACGATGGCGAAGTGCCCGAAATCGCCGAGGACATGGAAGAAGAAATGCCCCCCATGCAGGAAGACCTGGGCTACGACGAGACCGAAGAAGAAGAAGAGTAGTCCGCTCTCCCCGGTTCGTCCCTCCTCGTCACTCCAGCAAAACCAGTTCCAGGGAATTTGGTACCTAACCAAGGTGGTTTGGACAAGTTGGGTTCACCGCCGCACCACGGGCCAGTTCCGTAACAAGGCCCCGGTAAGGGTCGCGTCAGCCGTAAGGCTCGCTGACGCTCGCTCACGGCGCGCCTCCCCCCGGAGCCCCCCTCCAGGCAAGCTGGAGGGGGGATAGCTACACCGTTACAAAGACAAGTTGGCATGTTAATGCAAGGTTGCACCGACCCCTACCGATGCGCGCAGCTACAAGCCCCCAGCTTGCCTGGGGGTTTGGGGGCGCGCCTTGAGCGAGGGGCATCGCCCCGAGTCGAAAGGCTGCCCCGACCATTACCGCTGCGCGCAGCCTAACCCATCTTCTTCCATTCGGTGATGTAGGCGTTATATCTGGCCTTAAGATCTTTCTCGACGAAGAAATGCGAGATGAACATGTATACGCACAGATCGAAGAGCAGGAAGTCAAACATCAGGCGCCAGTAGTCAAATACATAGCCGCCTACGATTCCCACGGGGATGGAAATCAGGAACCACCACATTCCGAACCGGATGGCGCCGTGCCATTTGGTGCCGTGATGGCTGATGAATCCCTGGAACGAGAGCATCATGACCGAGCAGAGCACGACCAGTGCAATAGGGATCCAGTACAGGTACTCCGAGATACGGCTGCCCAAATACTTAAATAGTGTGGACTGAAGTAGGGCCACGGTAACAAGCGCAAAACCTGTGCGTGGGAACCCCACAAAGAACCCGGGGAACTCGGCCCGCCGCACGTTAAAACGAGCTGCTCGAATGGTGCCGACGGCCACCGGGAAGAACCCGACAATCGCTGCGGCCCAGGCGGGATATCCGGCCTGCTTGTAGAACGCGTCAAACAGCAGGAAGCCCGGGGCAATAGAGTAGGTGATCAAGTCGCACAGGTTATCCAGCTCCGATCCGAACTTGTTGAACTGCTTGGTCAGTCGCGCCACCAGGCCGTCCAAAGCGTCGAACACGAATCCGAACACCACCAGGAAACAGGCCACATCGAAGTTGTCCAGCGGGCCCAGTTTGAACGGGTCCATGATCAGCAACGCCACGGCAGTCATGCCGCAGACCAGATTGCCCATCGTTACCCAGTCTTTCAGTTTCATTTCCATGACGATAATCCTAGAGCATGATATCGTAGTGAGAGAACTTCATCTGGAAGGAACCTCGACCCTGTGTTCGTGTTCTAAGGTCTTTCGCATAACCGAACATGGCACGCAGGGGCACTTTGGCCCGGACCAGCCTGTATTGAGGGGTTTCGGACATGTTTTCCACACGCCCTTTTCGCTCGTTGACCGAAGCGATGGCAGCGCCCAGACCTTCGTCGGGAACCGAAATCTCCACGATCATGATGGGCTCCATCTGACAGGGCGAGGCTTTCTCGCACGCCCGGCGGACGGCTTCGTTGGCAGCGATACGGTACGCCAGTGGCACCGACACGCCGTCCAGGAACTCCGCATCCTCGAACGTGATGACCACGTCGTCCATGGCATTGCCCTGGACAGGCCCACTCTTCACGGCCTCCAACGCACCCTCTCGAATCACGTTCAGCCACTCGGGTTGCGTGAACGGGGCCTTGATGCACTTCGCCACAAACTGGATCCCGGTCCCACGCTCGGCAGCGGCCACATTCATGCGCACCGAGCCAAAGAGACGTTTATCCTCATGGACCCGGTCGAAGATGGCCGACTCGGAGGCACTTCCGGTAATGGTCTCTTTGTAGACCACCTGCGGTTTGCCAACACGGGTCTCCAGGCCAAACTGGCGCTTCACCCGGTCCACAATAATCTCGAGGTGAAGTTCGCCCATGCCCGAAATAACCCGCTCTCCGGTTTCGGGATCTTCGAAGGTGCGGAAGGTCGAGTCTTCTTCG
>CAYTWV010000740.1:0-2217 GCA_964442235.1 uncultured Myxococcales bacterium
AACGACGAGAGCGATGTAGCAATGCTAAGGATGTTGATATTGCGCTCGCCAAAGGCCGTGAACAACCGGTTGGCAATACCCGGGATTTCTCGCACTTCGGGGCCATAGATGCCCACCACGGCGCAATGCGGCTCGCTTTGAACCTGCATGGAAGTGGTCTCCCTGCGAATCTCGGGCATCAGCTCTTCCAGGCGGTCCATGTCGGTCATGGGGATGGCTGCAGTCAGGTTAGCCCCGCCCATGGGGTCTTGGGTCTCGGCCAGGAACTCAATGTTGATTCCGGCTTTTCCAAACACGTTGACCGCCCTGGCTGCGCCTCCGGCTCTGTCGGGCATGCCCATAATCCGCACGATGCAGAGATTCGAGGATTCGACAACGCCACCGATACGAAGCTGTCTGCTGTTGAACATGCCAAATCTCCTTCCCGCTCTACGAGTCACCACCGGGGTTGGGCGACCGCCAAAAGAGCGGCGAGGCTTTGTGTGTACCATGATGCGCCGGTCACTGCCAGAAAAGTGACTTTGCAGGCCGAATCTGGCCCGTTCGCATAGCCGCAGCCCTGCCTGTTTGGGGGTTGCAAGGAGCCCCCTTCGTGGCTATCCTGGGTCGCGCCTGTGGAACCCAAGTCTCCATCGTTGTGGGGGAGTAGAAATGAATAGACTCTTAGCGCTTGTTCTTCTTTCTGGTCTGTTGGCTGCTTCTGGCTGTGAATCGTTGTTTTCCAAAGGGTCGACCCTGGGCTCGGATGCGTTGGTTCCCGGAAGCGATATCGAACAGGACATGACCTGGGGTGGACAATCTCCATTGGGCAAGGGCCCGGGGGAAGCGTGCGGCGAGGCGTCAGAGTGCCGGACGGGCTTGAGCTGCGAGAGTGGCGTTTGCATCCGGAAGGGCGACCGACCTGAAGAAGGGTTCTGCCTGCTGAACTCCGACTGCGGCCCCGATCTGGTCTGTGGTTTCCAAATGACCGACGAGACTCCTCCCGGGCTGGACCTCTCTTCGCCAAAGACATGCAAGCCCGAGGGTGCCGGCGACAAGTGGTCGCTTTGCACGACGGACATGGACTGTCAGCGAGGGTTCTACTGCAAGCTCATCTCGTTTACGGGAACGTGCCAGCCCGAAGGCGATTCGGACATGGGCGACACCTGTGAGACGTCAGCAGACTGTATGGCCGGCCTGGCTTGCGGGGTGGAAGGGCAATGCGGCATCGTGGGTGTGCAGATTCCGCTGTTCCTGGGAGAGCAGTGTGAGTACACACCGGCCAGCGAAGGGACCCCCGAGGCGCTCTTCGAGGTTCCCCGTGGTGGCCAGCCGCTGGCCGACTTCTATCGGCTGCCTTTCCCCAACGATATCCGGGTGAAAAACGGCAAGATGGATTTGACGGGGCATCCCGTACCCGGGCCCGGCGCGCTGGGGTTTGACGTGGTGGCTCGTGTCATTGACGCCATGGAGAAAGATCTGTCCGGCTACGGGACGAATCCGGTGATCTTTTTCCGTTTCTCTCACGCCATGGATCTAGACAGCATCAAGACGGCCCGTGCCGAGGGCGCCAACATCTTACTGCTGGATATCACGGACAACCCTGCCATCGAGAGCAATTACAAAGATGCTATTTCGATCAGTTGGGTGGCCAATACGGGGCGTGGCCTGTATATCTGTCAGAATTACCTGGGCATCTATGTGCCGTGGGCTCGCCCTCTGCTGGCCAATCGGACCTATGCCGTGGTGGTCACGAAGGATTTGAAGGCCGGTCCCGCCGAGAAAGAGGGAGCGCTTCGGACCTTCGCCCGCAGTGCGGATTTTTCGGCCCTGCTTGGCGACACCGAGCCTGAAGGCGGCGACATGCTGGCGGCTTGGGAAGCCTATGCCCCCCTGCGCAACATGCTGAAGCAGGTACCGCTTCTGGATGCCAATCCCCCAAAGAAAGACAACGGAGACCCCTACCCCACCCTTGGCATCACGGCAGACAACATCTTGACGGCCGCAGTGTTCAGCACCTACGGCGTCACGGACAAGATGGCCAAATTCAAAGAAGAGATGGACACGTTCGACCTTGCGGAAGTCAAGGTTACGGATTTGGTCGAATGTAAGACCGGCGTGGTTTCCCCGTGTGATGACGGGTTGACCGGGGCCGATCACAAACGTGGATGCATCGGAGTGGACGATTCGTTCACCGAGTACGAGGGTAAGGTGCGTGTTCCCATCTTCCAGGATGGA
>CAYTWV010000741.1:0-1507 GCA_964442235.1 uncultured Myxococcales bacterium
CCCTGAACCGGTTCTTGCTGGAGGAAGTGGCGATATACTGGCCGCTTCGAGCACTGGTCGAAATTGCGGGCGAGGACGCTGCGGTCAAGACCGTCTTTGACGCCCTGGATTCCATTCACGACCGCTTCGAGCGCTCCATGGACCGGATGCAGAATCTGACCAGCTCGCTTCGGGACTTCCGTCGTCCCGACGTGATGCGGAAACTCATCGAGTTGAGCAAGGACGAGTCCGAAGAGATTCGCTTCCTGGCAGTAGATGGGCTGGCCGAATTCGATACCGACCAGACCGCCGTGGATGCGATGCTGGAGCGGCTTCTGGACGACGAAGAGACTGTTCGAGTCAAAAAGTATGTCCTTGATAAGTTAATCGAGCGCCGTTGGAATGTGAAGAAATTCAAGAAGGATCTGGCAGAAAAGATCCCATCTGAGTACTTTGTTGATGACACTGGTGTAGTGCAGAAGAGATAGTATTTGATTTATCGGAGTTGATTATGGAAAGAGTGTTTTTGACTGTGGTCGGGGAACAGAAGCTTAGAGACCGTCTGAAGCGTCTCAAAGAAGTGGAACGACCGAAGAACATTCAGGATATTGAAGAAGCCAGGGCTCACGGCGACTTGTCTGAAAATGCCGAGTATCACGCAGCCAAAGAGCGGCAAAGCCACATCGACGTCCAGATTCGAGAGACCGAGGACAAGATTGGGCGGGCCGAGGTCATTGACCCGACCAAGCTTAAGGGCGACCGCGTGGTGTTTGGCGCCACGGTGGTGCTGACCGACCTGGACAATGACGAGGAAGTGACCTACCAGATTGTGGGAGCCGAAGAGGCGGACCCCGATTTCGGGCGCATCTCATACACGGCACCATTGGGCAAGGCCCTGATTGGCAAGCGGGTTGGGGACACGGTGCAGTTCAAGGCGCCTGGCGGCATCCGCGAGTACAGCGTCGAAGGGCTGCAGTTCATTTAGTCCCTCATCGTCATCGGTTTTGAACCCAAGACATCCATAGAGGTGGGTCATGCAGAATACGACTCTTCTTTTTAAGGCAGTTGTCATCAATCCCGGTACTCCTTCGTTTGTGCTCCAGGACGGAGCCGTGTTGATTCGTGGAGACCGGATCGAGGATGTGGGCCCTTCAGAGGAATTGTTGGCCAAGTATCCCCGGACCAAGGCCGTGAACTGTGGCGGAAAGGTGCTGATGCCGGGCTTGATCAATGGGCACATGCACCTGTACTCGACGTTTGCCTGCGGATTGGCCGGCGAGGCAGCGTTCAATTTCCCGCAGATCCTGGAGCGGCTCTGGTGGAAGTTGGACCGGGCGTTGTCCATGGATGACGTCTATTTCTCGGCATTGGTGCCGCTTCACCGGGGTATCCTTTCGGGGACCACGACGATCATTGATCACCATGCGTCGCCCTATGCGGTTGAAGGCAGCCTGGATGTTCTGGCAGATGCATGCTCGCTGGCCGGCGTGCGTGCGTGTCTGTGCTACGAGACTTCGGACCGGGATGG
>CAYTWV010000741.1:1517-1960 GCA_964442235.1 uncultured Myxococcales bacterium
TGCCGAGATCAGGGGGGCGACATGCTGAAAGGCCTGTTGGGCCTACACGCCTCCATGACCCTCAGCGACGAGACCCTTAACAAGACGGCCAAACACGTCAACGAACTTGGCGTTGGCGTTCATGTCCATGCTGCCGAGGACCTCTCGGATCAGAAAGATTGCCTGGAGAAACATGGGCGTCGAGTGGTCAAGCGCTTCTTTGATGCCGGTTTGCTTGGCGAAGGAACCATCCTGGGTCACTGCATTCACGTCGATGCCGAAGAGCGCAAGCTGTTGAAGCAGACGGGCACGTTTGTGGCGCACAATCCTGAATCCAACATGAACAATGCCGTCGGGACCGCCGATGTGCTGGGCATGCTGGCCGAAGGGATTCATGTGGGCCTGGGCACCGATGGCATGACGTCGGATATGCGCATGGAAGCCCGAGTGGCCATGCTGCTGCA
>CAYTWV010000741.1:1970-2216 GCA_964442235.1 uncultured Myxococcales bacterium
GGTGGGCTTCGGTGAGGCCGTGACCATGTTGATTCACGAAAATGCACGGTTGGCCTCCCGCCTCTTCGGAGTGCCTCTGGGTGTGGTCGAACCGGGCGCCAAGGCCGACTTGATCCTGGTCGAGCACTACCCCTTCACGCCCATCTCCGTAGAGAACTGGTACGGCCATTTCCTGTTTGGTGTGCAGCCCTCCAGGGTAACGGATGTGTGGATCGACGGTCGTGCGATCATGAGTGAGAACAACGT
>CAYTWV010000742.1:0-2211 GCA_964442235.1 uncultured Myxococcales bacterium
ACCACCAAGGCGTTCCTTGACCCTGGAGGCAATCAGTTCAACCAGTTTGTCCAGTTCGTGCTGTTCCATCGGGAGCCTCGCAGAGGGGAAGCGAACTAAAGGCCCAGAACCTTCTTGACTGCGTTTTCCATGCCGACTTCGTCATAACCGGTCACCAGGAAGGTGATCTTCATGGTCGACAGGTCCACCACCATGTTCATGGGGGTCGCTGCGGCCTGGAAATAAAGGCCCGTCTGGAAATCCGAGTCCATCAGCGTGGGGTAATTCGGGTTGATCTGGTTCATCCAGCGCTGCCAGGAGGCCACGTCTACGGGCTTCGAATTCTTGTCTTCGAACAGCAGGTACCAGATCTCCAAGCCCTGGGGCGCATACTCGGTATAGAACGATTTCAGGGCCCAGGCTTCCTGCTTGCAGGCGCCACACCACTCGGCGGCCGAGGAGATGACCAGGACCTTTTTGCCCGACTTGTACAGGCTGGAGAGTTTCACCGTGGCGTTGGCCTGGGGGTCATAGAAGCTATGGTTCTTGATGACGGTACCGGGAATCACGCCGTAGGGGGCAGCGGGGTAATCGGGTTTCTGGGGGACCAGGTCCTCTTCCGGAACCGAGGTGTCGGGTTCGATTACGGCTGTATCTTCTTCGACGAAGGTGTCCAGGGACACGTTGGTGTCGGGCTGAACGTTCACGTCCTCCGGAGGAAGCTGGGTGTCCAGTGCGGCATCGTCTTCCTGTTGATTGTCGGGGATGGAAGTGGTGTCGGCTTTGCCGGTTTCGCTGCTGCTGTCGCAGGCGACCAACGAGGCGACGAGTCCAGCGGACAGAAGCACCATGGACACAAAATGAAGCGTTCTTTTCACGGCGAATCCCCCCTAAAGATCGGCGCGTTTCGCGCCAGGGCGGAACTATACCATGGAGACTTGGGCGCGGGTCAAACGAAAACGGCGCTGGGCCGCCGTGACTGCCGCAAAGCAGGCCGAAACGGGCTGCGGGGTTGTTGACTTGGATGGCGCAATGCCCTAGTCTCGCCCAAGTTTGAGAACTGTCCTGTGATTGGCCCGGAGGGCGTTCGTGGCTGGAGAGACCCGTAAACCGTTGGACAAGATCCTCTGCGGAGGAAAGTTCTATCGGTACGTGGTCGCCTGCATGCACAACTGCCCCAACCCCCACCACTGCAAAGAGTTCTGGTCCTTTTTTGGTGCGAAAGGATTGACCCCCGCCGAGTATTACAACGAGGGGGGGATAGGAGAGAAGGTCATGAGGCGAGTGGTATTTGACTGCGACCGCTGCGGCAAGAAGGATGTGGACGCCATGTTCGGCCTGTACACCGAGGCCGGG
Organism: uncultured Myxococcales bacterium; assembly: GCA_964442235.1. Lineage (GTDB taxonomy): Bacteria > Myxococcota_A > UBA9042 > CAIXZC01 > CAIXZC01 > CAYTWV01. Next base: position 1,336 of record CAYTWV010000742.1, read on the forward strand.
GAGCTACCGGAGCACCGGCTACCGGAGGCAAAACGTGGCGAGATGATCCTTCAGTTCGGGTTCGGAAGCCAGGATGTCAACCGCTTGTGTGGCAGCGTGTTGGAAAGCCTGGAATCGGCCAAAGGGTGGCAGCACTACTGCAGCAAGTGCTTCCAGAAGGTCGTGGATGGTGTGGCAACGATTCTGGGTGAGCCCAGGAAGGCCGCTCCCAAACCGAAAGAATTCGAATTTGCGGACCCGAACGAGCCTCTGGAAAGTTACGACGCACCCGAGTACGAGGGTGCTGAGATTACGGGAGACGAGGTAGCCCTGCTGGAGCCGGTGCTTGAAGCGCCGCCCCCGGCGCAGCCCGTGCTGGCCGTGGACCCTGTGCCCGCTGCCGAACCGCCGCCGGCGCCGGTCAAAAGAGCTACGTCTGCCAAGGTAGCGGAACCGGTGAAAGAGCCTGAAGCTTTAAAGGACCCGGAACCAGCGGCAGTGGCAGTGCCCGTCGCCAAGCCCGAACCCGTTGTAGAGCCGAAGCCGGTTGTCAAACCCGAGCCGGTCGCCGAATCGAAGCCCGTTGTTGCTGCAGCGCCGGCCATCGAGGCCGAGCCGTTGGCCGAAGCGCCCGCCGAGGTCATTGCGCCCACCGCTGAGTCAGATGCTGCCGAGAAGGGGCGTCGAGGCCGTAAACCCAAGCCCATCGCACTGCTGTAGAACGGGGCCTGACTGGGGAGAAGGGACAAGGGACGAAAAGGACGAGGGACAAAGGACAAAGGACAAAGGACGGCAGGGACGAGGGACGAGGGACGAAAGGGACCAGGGACGGCAGGGACAGTAGGGACGCCGCCCGTTCGATTAGGGACAACAGGGACACCAGCGACACCAAGGACG
>CAYTWV010000743.1:0-2207 GCA_964442235.1 uncultured Myxococcales bacterium
CATCTACGCCGGCATCGAGTTCGCGGCCGGCACGCCCGAGGCCCAGAAGGTGCTGAAAGAGTTTCTGACGATATTCGAATCGGGCAACACCAAAGAGGCCGTGGCCCTGGTGCAGAAGCGGGCCAAAGAGATGAAAGGGGTTGAATGTGCTGCCTGGAATGGTGCTCTGGAAAGGACCAAAGTGGGGCAGTGCCAAGACGAGTTGTTTCTGGCCATGTACAACGCCGGCTTCCGTTGTGGCGGGTACGAGAAGCTGTTTAACGCCGTTTGCCCCAAGGCCTGCAAAGCCGTGCTGTTGGAACTGAAGGCGGACGCACTGCTGGACATCGCCTATCAGCCCACACTTAATGGCAGAGAGAAGGTGGCCACGCTGCAGTTGGCCCTGTCTTTGGGCCGCCACCTGGGGGCAACCATCAAAGAGCTGTGTGACCGGGAGGCCAACAAAGAAAAGGCCCGCTCCTGTTACAAATTGGCCGGCCACAAAGAGCGCATGCAGCACATCTTGTGCAAAATCCTAGAGTTCGCCTCGACAGAGAATCTTCGCGCCTTGCAGCAGGCGGAGCCGGCCCTGTTCGACGAGTATCACTGCGCCATGACGGAGCGAATTGTCCTGGTCCGTGTGACGGGCCCCACCGAATGCAAAAAGGGCGAAGAGTACCTGGTGAAGCTTGGGCAGAACCGACCGCTGACCTGCGACATGAGCCGGGCGCTGACCCGGCTTTTGACCCACCATTGCCTGGATGCCTTGAACATGCTGATTCCCATGGCATCGCCCGACGACGTGGCCGACGCCAGCAAGACGTTCAACGAAACAGGCGGTTACCAGCGCGGAACCATCGGTGCTGGGTTTTTCCAGTTGGTCTCACAGGAAGTGCAGACTCTGGTAGAGGCCAACAGGCCGGCGTGCGAGTCCAAGGGTCCGGAATCGGCCAACTGTGCCGCCATCCAGTGGCTGCAAGAGCAGATGGCCCTTATTGAGGCCGCCAAGACAAAACAGGAAAGCCCCGAGGCCCTGCTGAAGGACGCCTGCGAAGTGGTCAGTTCCATCGCCTTTGAACAACGCATCATCACCGACAACAAAAACGCCAAGGACGAGATGCACCTCTATACACTGCATTCGGCCCAGCAGGCCCTCAAAACGTGGCAAATCCGGTTAGATCACCTAAAGAGCAAGTATCAGCAGGCGACAGGCAAAGAGATGGACCTGGGAGCGTGCAAGAAGCCGTGAGCCCTGATGCCCGTTAGTCGAAGCACCACGCCCAGTGGCGCATCGACCCCTGCCGACAACTCATCGGGCCGCCCCGTGAGGCCCCCGAATTTGCTCGGGCCAGAAGGGGCCCAAGCCAGCACGAGCTTTCGAGCGACTTGCTGACAAAGAGAGTCAGGCAGGCTACATACATAGAGAACTCGATTCGGGGAGATGGATGGGAAATCGCAACACACTGCGCCTCAGCCTCTGGCGCTTTGCTCGGTTCACAAGGCTGGTCATGGCCCTGTGTGCATTGCTGTTGGCGTTTGCGTCCCCGTTGAACGCCCAGGAGGCCGGAGTTGCCGCTGATACCGTCGCCAATACCGCCAATACCGCCAAAGAACAGGCGCTGGCGTCCGCAGGCCTTGTTGAGGTGGTGGCCTTGGACCCCAAAATTCGGCTGGACATCAAATACGCAACCACCGACAACTTCGTAAAACGCAAGGTCTATGAGAGTGCACGATGCTTCCTGCAGCGGCCGGTGGCCACGGCACTGGTGGCCGCAAACACGGCCTTGACGAAGCTTGGGTACCAGTTGCTGGTGCACGACTGTTACCGCCCGTTTTCGGTCCAGAAGGTGTTCTGGAAACTGCTGCCCGACAGCCGTTTTGTGGCCCGACCCGTGGAAAAGAACGGCAAACCGATCAAGGGGTCCAGACACAATCGTGGTGCTGCCGTAGACGTGACCCTGGTTTCGTTGGACGGTTCAACGCTGGAGATGCCCACGGCCTATGATGCTGCCCTGGAGAAAGCCTCTCCGGAATCCAAACACCACACTGCCGGAGCACGGGCGAATCTGGCCATTTTGCGCAAGGCCATGATGGACGCCGGCTTTCGTCCCATCAAGACCGAATGGTGGCATTACGACGGCCCGGGGCACGATAGGTATCCGCTGCTGGATTTGGCGCTGTAGGACGGTCGGACGTGTCGTCCCCCCCACTTCGGGGGGGACAGGCCC
>CAYTWV010000744.1:0-2195 GCA_964442235.1 uncultured Myxococcales bacterium
ACGGCAATGTCAGGGAAAGCTCGACCCCCGTGGCACAAGAGACCTTGGTAACCGCCATTCCTTGGGCAGCGTACGCACGAATGCTGTCGGGCGATACCGTAACCACCGTTTCCTTTGATGCGGTGGCGGGCAAGAATCGAACCACCCGTGTGGTCATGAAAGAGCAGCAAGAGCGGGTGATTCTGGGCTCGAAACAGAAGGTGTACCGCGTCCAGGTCGCCGAAGAGGGAAGCATCTCGTTGGATGGCTGGCTTGGACCCGACGGGCAACTTCTGGAAGCCACGTTCGGGTCGGTCTTTCGCATTTCGGCCGAAGATCAGAAGACCGCACTGGATATGACAGCGGGCCCCGTAGATTTGTACCGATCGATGTTCGTCTCCGGCAAAGGCAAGATCGATGCTGCCCGTGCACATCAGGCCACGCGTATGCAAGTAACCTTGAAAGGGGAGTCCGAACTGGCGCTTTCGCCGCTGCATCGGCAACGCACCCTGGCAAAGGGGCCAAACTGGCTGACCCTTGAAGTGGACGCATGCCCCCCGCCGAATCTGGAAACTCCGCTGCCTGAAGACTCCCGCTGCACCACCGATGTACCATGCGATCTGGAACAGGTTCAAGCCATCGCCCTTGAGGCTGCGGGAACCGCCAAAACTCCGCTGGAGCAAGGCAACGCCTTGGCCCTGTGGATTCACAAGAACTTCCGGTACACCGTTGGAGGCACCAGTGGAACCGCAGATCTGCTGCTGAAACGGCGCACCGGCGATTGCAGCGAGTTCTCCAAGGTCATGGTGCTGCTTGCACGTTCTCTTGGGCTTGCGGCCCGGGAGGTAACAGGCATCGTTCTGGCCGATCCCGACCCCCTGGTGTTTGGATATCATGCATGGACCCAACTTTACCTGCCGGACTTGGGCTGGGTTGACTTCGACCCGACCTGGGGGCACTTTCCGGTTGATGCCACTCACATCGCACTGGGCGTTCGTGAAGACCTCTCGTCCATTATCCATCTGGGCACATTGTCGGTGCAGGTTGAAAGGGTCGACTATTCCGTTGGACCGCTGACCTGCCCACAGCCGGAACAGAAAGCCAATAGCTTGCCGCAGAAGTGATTCGGGTGTAGGGACAAAGAACCGTTGAAAATGCCATCCCGGGTTGTCTGGGGGGCATAACCGCAAGGAGATAAGGATGAAGCTGATGCGCTGGTTGGTTCCGGGTCTGTTGGTTGTTGGGTTGATTGGCATGGGGTGCGATTCCGGGTCTTCGGACAATGCGGATACCACGACTCCCGAACAGGACGTGCCGCAGGGCCAGGACCAGCAGGGCGACCCCGACGTGGCGACCGATGACACGGTCCCCGGAGAGGATCTGGCCGAAGATCAAAGCGTGACCTGCCAGGATGAATGCCAGGCAGCGGCCACGCAGTGCGCCGGGGCCACGGCTTACACGACCTGCGTTGAAGGCGCCGAAGGCTGCCTGGAGTGGAGCGCTCAGGTGAATTGTGCGGCCAACCAGGTCTGCGAAGCCGGTGCGTGCAAAGACGCCGGCGGTTGCCAGGACACCTGCGCCACCCTTGGCGCCAAGGAATGCGAAGGCCCCACTGGCTTGCGTGAATGCGTGGCGGGCTTGGACGGCTGCAAATCCTGGAAGTCCAGCGTATGTGACGGCACTCAGACCTGTGCAAACGGCGTCTGCTCGGGCGGCGGCACCGATGGCCCCGGCGTGGAAGGCTGCTTGGCCATCAACGATTGTATGGCCGGCTGCGGCAGCAACCAGACCTGCGCTCAGACCTGCTTCACCAATGGCAGCGCCGAGGGTCAGGCCGCCTATCAGGCCGTTTCCCAGTGCGCCACGACCAACTGCGCTGCACAACAGGCAAATCAGGCCGCCTATTCGCTCTGCATCCTGCAGGATTGCAAGGGCGCTTACGAAGGTTGTTTCGGGGCCAATTGGGGCACCGTCGGCTGCATGGCTACGCTGCAATGCGCCGGCGCTTGCGCCAGTGCCGAATGCCAGCAGGATTGCATCAGCAAGGCCACCTATGATGGCATGGTATCCCTGATGGTTATGCAGGCCTGCCTGGGTGACAAGTGCGGTACGGAATGCGGTCAGGGCGGCAACCAGAACGACTGCCAGTCCTGCGCCACGTCCAAGTGCATGACCGAAGTCATGGCCTGCCAAAACAGCTAGACAGGTCCGCTCTG
>CAYTWV010000745.1:0-2187 GCA_964442235.1 uncultured Myxococcales bacterium
TTGGTGATTGCATCAGTTACGCAACCGCTCGAGTGGCAGACAAGGAACTGCTGTACGTGGGCGAGGATTTTTCCTTCACCGACAAGCAGACGTTGGTATAGCCACGGCTACGGGACTCGAACCGTGACACCGGCGAACTTTCCCCACGCTTCGGCAGAGGCGACAAATGCCATCTGTTCGGTGTCCGACAGGCCCTCGAAGGGCAGGGGTTCAATTACCGTGTGACCGGACTTCGGTTTCCGTTTCCATCGCCGTTCCCTCTCCCTTCGCTTCCCTGTCCCTACTCTCGGTTACGCCAGGACTCCAGGGCGTCCAGAAGCAGGTCGAGGCCCAACTCGAACTCTTTGGCAAAGTCATAGTCGGCGCTCATAAATTCGGCAGCGACCTCGGCAAGGCAGGGAAAACCCTGGTCGGGAAGCTGCTCAAGAAACAACTCGGTGCTCTCCTTGGCTTGTGCCGGGGAGCTTGAGGGCAGATTCTTCTCCTGGATGCAATAGCCGTAAACGTAGCTGTCCAGAGCCGAGAAGGTGCGCATCGCCCAGGCCGGCCGAAAGCCCACACGGCGCAACACCGCCAGCACCGCCTCGCAGTAGCTCAAGGCCACCGGGCCCATGTTGCGACGTGCCTCCAAAAGCCCCAGCGCCCAGGGATGGCCGCGGAATACCTCTCGCATAGAAAGTGCTCGCCCCCGCATGGTTTCCCTCCAGGACGGTGACGAGGGGTCAAGATGGATGCTGCCCACAATGATGTCGACGATGCCTGCCAGCACGTCGTCTTTGTTTGAGACGTGGTTGTAGAGGGACATTGCCTCCACTCCAAGCTTGTGACCCAGTTTGCGCATGGAGAGCGCCTCGATGCCCTCGGCATCGGCCAACTCCACCGCTGCCCGCAGTACACTTTCACGGTCCAGCGGCGGCCTCTTGCCGGTCGCTATTTCCTTCTTCGCCATGAGGCCCCTCCCCTTCCGGCGCTGACTTTTTGGGGGCTTGACAAACTTACAGCGTAAGTCCATTCTGTCGTCTGGAGCTTACGCTGTAAGTTCCACGGACGCAAGGGCGAAGGGCCCCCACGTGGAGGTGTCCATGAAAGCTTCGGTCTTGACGCAGTTTGGCCCACCGGAAGTCCTGCAGGTGATGGAGGTATCCAAACCATCGCCCGGCGACCAGGAGGTGCTGGTGCGGGTACGGGCAGCATCGGTCGGGTTTGGAGATACGCTGGTCCGCAATCTGGCGTCCGTAACGCCCCGAAAGTTCCATATGCCCTTTCTGTTCTGGCTGATTTCCAAGATCGTGTTTGGCATATGGAAGCCCAAGGTCGCCATCTTGGGAAGCGAGTTTTCGGGCGAAGTGGAAGCCGTGGGAAGTAAGGTAACTCGATTCAAGGCGGGTGATCGGGTCTTCGGGTACTGTGGACCGGGTATGGGGGCGTACGCCGAATATCTGTGCGTGCCAGAGGGCGCCGTCATCGCCACCAAGCCGGCCAACCTGACGTTTGAGCAGGCCGCAGCAATCCCGTATGGGGCGGTGATGGCGTTGGGCGTACTCAAGAAGGCGCAGTTGCAGCCGGGACAGAAGGTGCTGGTGGTGGGTGCATCGGGTGGCATCGGCCCAGCCGTACTGCAACTGGCCAAGCACCACTTCGGCGCTCAGGTAAGTGGCGTGTGCAGTACGGCGCGCCTGGACTATATCCGGTCGATGGGGGCCGAGGTGGCCATAGACTACACCCACGAGGACTTCACGGATCGTGCCGAGAGCTACGACGTCATCATCGATATCCTGGGGAAGTGCTCGTTTAGGCGCTGCCGCCGCGTTTTGAAGCCAACGGGCCGACTGCTCTATGTGAGTTTTAAGTCGCCGCAGCTCCTTTGGGCGATATGGACGGCCATCATCGGAGGCCAAAAGGCTGTTTGTGTGTTGGTTAACGAAAAACAAGAAGACCTGCTCTTTCTGAAGGAGCGAATGGAAGAGGGTGCACTTACGGCCCAAGTCGACAGGAGCTTCCCGTTGGAGCAGGCGGCCCAAGCGCATCGATACGCCGAAAGCGGGGCCAAATCCGGGTATGTCGTGGTGACCGTGCAGACAAATGGCCAGTGAATCGCTACCACAAACCCTTGCCGTGTGTGCTCTAGGTGGCCGTTGACGTACCCCAGACTGACGGCCAGAATCTACCATGATTGACTAAATCTAC
>CAYTWV010000746.1:0-2186 GCA_964442235.1 uncultured Myxococcales bacterium
TGTCGCCGCAGGCATCGATGGCGGCCTGGATGGCGGCTGTATCCAGTGTCTTCCCGTCTGCCTTTGCGCCCCATTCTCTGGGGTTGCAAACCAGAGGCTCCTGCGTTTCGGTGGACAAATCGGCCTGACCGACGTCGGACGAAACCAGATCTGTCTGGGAGGGAGCATCAGCCTGGGAATCGGCAGCGGAGTCGTTCCGGGTGTCGGCGGCGTCCAGTGGGGAAGAGACGTCTGATTTGGCCTCCTGAGACGAACATGCGGCAGTCACTGCCACAAAGCAGGCGCATATATGGAGCCAGTGTGTTTGCATTGGGTCCTCTGTATGAGTTGACTTGGTGGTTCGGGGAAAAGCCGACTAGTCGCGTTTGATAGAAAGCTTTGTGTAATAGGCAGTTACGACTTTGTCGATGGTCTTGGCGAAGCTGGGGGCCTTCTTCGCCCACGTCGAGTCGAATTCCCAGGCGATGTTGGCCTTGATGCGAGCCGTCGCCTGCTCTTTCGTGTAGCCAAGCTTGTGGAGAAGTGACGTCCGCTCTTCGATTTCCTGGGCAAACGCCTCAGAGGAACGCCCTTCCAGCGTCTTGACCAGGGTCTTGGGAAGATTCGAACAATAGTAATCAAACGTATCCATAAGAGACCTCCAGGGTTCCGAGGGGGATGCTAGCGGCCCACCCGTTGTGTGTCAACGGGTTTCGGGACACCTGCGGACCTCGGGGTTCTGGCTGCGTGGGGTTCTTTTTTACATGTGCACGCACATGGTGTATCGTCCGCGCGACCCGAGGTGTGCTGTTGGGGGTGCCCCGCAGCAGGCCCGGATTCTTGGGAGGTGAACCGTGCAGCAGCAGAGTCTCGGTGGACGCGTGCTTCGAGTAACCAATCTGGCCTTCTTTTATCCGTTGTTGCTGATTGTGTCGCTGGTGTTCTCGGCGTATTTCGCCGTGGCTGCGGTGGGTCCCGGCCTGGTGACCATGGCCATGCAGGACGAACTGCAGGGGCATGGCGAAGCCACCGGGCTGGTTGTGGACCTGTGGGGTGGTTCGGCCGGCGTCTCGGGACTTACGTTTGATTCGCCCGATGGGCAGAGACTGCTTTCCATTGGCAGTGTGATTGTGGAAGCCGGATCTCCGCTTTCGCTTGCGGACCAGCAGATTCAGGTGGTCTCGGTTCGTGACGTGGAGGTGGTCGTCGAAATCGACGAACAGGGCAAGATCAACTGGGACAAACTCAAGATCGTGAAACCTCCACGGCCCCCGTCGCCTCCGCAGCCCTTTGCCATCGGCCGTCTGGACGTCAGCAACGTCCGCATTCGGGTCAAGTCCCCCATGGCCGATGTGGTTCTTGGGCCTTTCTCGGTGCTGGGCTCGCTCTCGGGTGACGACCAGGACAAGATTACGGCTCGCACGGTACTGACCGTGGATCGGATCGCGGTGACCCTGAAGGACCACCCGGCCACGCAGGCCTATCTGGACATGCTGCCCTCACGGGAATTGGAAATCGGTCCCATCGAACTGAAGGTGGACTGGGCTGACCCGCTGTTGTCCTTGCACAAACTCAACATCCAGGCGGGCACGTTTACCCTGATCTCCAACGGCGAAGTGGACCTGGCTTCACTGCAAGGTCAACTTCTGCTGATGCTTGCCGACGGCGACAACACGATTTTCAAAGTGGCCAGCCGCAGGGAAGGCGACAACCTGGACCTGGGACTCAACATCGGTCCGTTCAATTTGCCTGCGCTTGCTCTGCCGGATCTTCCCCTTCCTCCTTTACCCGTCGGTGCCTATTCCGTGGCCGTCAGTTCGGACAAGATCTCGCTGGTCATCGAAAAACAGCCGTTGCCCTCGGACATTCTGGCCTACATTGCCCCTGAAGGCGGGTTTTTGACCGTCCGGCTGGATCTGGTCCCCAACACTCTGCCTTTGCCCTTGATGATGCAGGTGGCCGCTGCCGGAGAGAAGGGCCAGGACCTTCTGCTGGCGAACCTGAAGTCAGCCAAACTGACGGTCCAGATGGACGTCCCCCAGTTCCTGCCCGACGGCATGACGCTGCTCAAAGGGTTCAAGTTGGAGAATGCCGGTCTGGAGGTGCAGGGAAATGTCGGCTCCTTCGAGCTGAAGTGGCACGCGGACGAGGTCACCTCTGCCGATACCGTCGTGCGCCGACCCGACATGAAGATGGCCCTTTCGGGC
>CAYTWV010000747.1:0-1261 GCA_964442235.1 uncultured Myxococcales bacterium
ATGCTGCCGACATCCTCGATGCCTGGGCCACCGAGAAGCACTTCCAGCAGTGGCTGCTGTCCGACTCCAACCCCAAGGGCAAAGTCTCACAATCCCTCGGCATCTGGAACGGCCTGCTGGGCGTCACCAATCGTGCCAATCTAATCGTCGATGTGGACGGCAAGCTGCTCTTCAAGAGGGTCTACGGCATGTCCGAAAAGCCGGACTTCGACGAGGTCATGGCCGTGCTTGGGAAGAAGTAGTCCAGCGCCGCAGACTCAACGATGCCCGTTTGGCGGGCCTTAACAAGCGCTCGTGTAACGAACCCAAACGACTGGCCCAATATCTCAATCCCCCCCCGTCGCTTAGAGATTGCCACGCCCCAGGACTTGATCCTTTACCGCGGCGGTTCCCAACCGTGTGGCAGGCCCGGGCCACACCTCTTTTGGAAGAAGCCGTCTGATTGTCTATTGACCCCATAGGATTCATTCCCAATTTGCCCGCACAGGCGGGGCAAACCCCGGCAACCGAAAGAAAGCCTTCTGAAGGAGTTTGAAATGAAAAACCTTATTTTGTCATTGGTTACGATATTTACCTCATTGTCTATCCCCATACAGGGCTGGGCTCAAGAGGCTGCTGAGGCAAACATCGACCAGTTGAAGGGGGTGCGTTTGCCCGGTTTGCCCGGTGCGCTTAGGGGACGTCTGGATGTTGACCTGAAGGAGTGGCCTAAACTGGCTGAAGTACATCTGGAGAGTCTTGACCAATGGCCGCTGGACTCCTTCTGGACCAAAGCAGATGCCAGTTTTGATCTTCCGGAACCCGGCTTTCACTCATTCGTGAAGGTATTTGCGGGGAACGCCCTGGGGCTTTCGGCTGCCCAGTTCTTCAACGTGACAGTCAAGGTCACTGACCAGGCCGGCGTCCTGATTGGGTCCGCTACTGTAGCCGTGGACCCGACCCAACCACCGCCCGTGGTAGAAATGGTGTATGGCCCTGGCAAGGACATCAAAGCGAAGCTGAAGATTGAAGTGGTCGCTTCGGCCAAGAAGAATCGAGTGGTCGTTTCGGTTTCTGACAATGCCAACGGGCTGGCCAGCGGCGTGAACGTTGAGTTGGTCGGTTTCGACTCGGCGGGGAAACCCGTAGGCAGTAGCGCTGCCCTGGTCCTTGGCATGGTGCGCAGTTTTGTTCGGTTGCAGGCCTCGGCTTGGGATGCTGACCCGATACTGGACTTGGCCGGGGTGTGGCAGCAGACGCTGCCGACGGTCTGGAGTCTGGA
>CAYTWV010000747.1:1271-2182 GCA_964442235.1 uncultured Myxococcales bacterium
CCACGGGCGAAGGAAAGGCCGATCTGTTTGGCGATGCGATGCTCGACCTGGATATCCGGGACGTGGCGCTGGGGGCCGGCAGCCTCAACCTGACCTCCGAGGGTAAAGTGGAACTGGATTTCACTCTGCGTGCCTCGAACCTGCAGTACCTGCTTGGTGGACTTGATGTCTGGATCTGGGACGAATTGTCGGACATCCCGTCCTATTTCTGGCTTGCCGCTGAAGCTTTCCGCCCCGAGTTCCTGGTCGAGATTCCGTTCACTGCAGACCCGAAAGGCAGCGTCCTGGACGTTGTGGTTCAACTCTACAACCAGGACGGGAAGTTTGTTGGCGAGACAGAAGGGTGCACTCTCACCGTGGGTGATCAGGGGCAGTGCAAGACCCCGTTGGGCATGGTTCTGCGTGTTGGCGGCTGGGGTGGAGGCTCCTGGGCCGGCAGTGGAAGCACGACCGTGTCGTCGTCGGTCCAACTGAGGGTCCTGGCTCCCGCCCGGGCAGCATTTGAACCGGCACTCTGGCCAGCGAAGGTGGGCGTCTCGGCTTCGGTAAAGTCGGATAAGATCAAGGTCGCCGGACCCGCAGCCCTTCTTGGCTCAAGAACCACCTGGTGGAATGCAGCCGATGCGACCCCACAAGAAGGGCTCGTGGGTACCTTTGGGGAGGATTCCGGGCCCTTCACCGTGCTGATTCGCACTCGAGAGGGCACGGACGTTCCTCCGGTTGGCGCTACTTTCAGGGTCAGCGGCTTTGGTGAGGTTCTCATTGATGGACCGAAATTCGAAGTCGAGTAGGTCAAGAGGTCAGAATTGGCGAAAAGCCCCCTTGGGCAAGACCTGGGACGCCAATGCAGTTTTGATTAGTCCCCCATAGGCTTCGCCTACCCGCATGGCATCAATCGGCGCGCCCACTCC
>CAYTWV010000748.1:0-2181 GCA_964442235.1 uncultured Myxococcales bacterium
GGAAATAGGAGGACGCAAAGGTGTTGTCCACCGCCATCAAGGCGCCAATGCTGTGGGCCACTTCGGCAGCATGGGCCAGGTCGGTCAACTTCAGCATGGGGTTGGTGGGCGTCTCGATCCAGACCAGCTTGGTCTTGGCCGAAACGGCCTTCTCCAGATTGCCGGGTTTCGACGTGTCGACCCACTTGAAGTCCAATCCGTGTTTCCTGAAAACTCGCTCAAACAGGCGGAAGGTGCCGCCGTAGACGTCGTCGGTGCATACCACTTCATCGCCGGCCGACAGCAAATGAAGAATGGCGTCTTCCGAGGCCAGGCCCGAGGCAAACCCCATGCCGTGAGTCCCGCCTTCCAAGGCAGCAATACAGGCCTCCAGCGCCTCTCGGGTGGGGTTTTGAGAACGGGAATACTCGTAGCCCTTGTGTACGCCGGGGCTGGACTGGGCATAGGTGGAAGTCTGGTACACCGGAACACAAACCGCTCCGGTACGAGGATCCGGCTCTTGCCCGGCATGAATAGCTTTGGTATTAAATTTCATAGCGTCCCTCTATTGTTTGGAAACTACATACTCGAAGGGAATCGGACTATCGGTCGATCAGGTCGATCTTGGTCAAGACGCCGGTGATGCACTCTACGGTTTCGCACGTTCCGACCAGGACGGCGGCCTGCCCAAGCAGCAACTCGGTGATTCGAGCCACGGGAGTTGTGGGGGCCACGACCGGGGGCTTCTTCTGCATGACCTGGGTTACCGGAGCGGTCAGCGGACGCCCGGATACCAGCCCGGAGAGCAGGCAACTTTCGGTTACCATACCCACCAGCGCACCTGCGGCGTTGCGAACCGGCGCCTGCGAAACGTCGTTCTGGTGCAGCAGGTGACCGGCTTCACCCAGGGTGCTTTCCATGGAGAGCCAAATCACGTTGCCGCCTTTGCGTTGGGCCAACATGCCGGCGGTCAGATCCCCTTCGTCGCCCATAAACCCATTCACTCGCATCCACTCGTCATTAAACATCTTCGACAAATAGCGATTTCCGCTATCAGGCAAGATGCAGACCACGTTTTTGCCCGGTCCCATCTCCGCCGCAACCTTCAGCGCTCCGGCCACCGCAGCGCCGCTGCTGCCACCGGCGTAAATCCCCTCTTCCCGAGCCAGACGCCGGCCAATGGTGAAGCACTCTTTGTCGTTCACCTGGACCATGTCGTCGATGACGCTGAAGTCCAGCGCCCCACAAACCATGTCCTCGCCGATGCCTTCTACTTTGTAAACGTGCGGCTCGGTCATCTTGCCGCTCTTGAACAGGTCGTAATAGATCGAGCCGATGGGGTCGACGCCAATCACGCGCACGCCCGGGTTCTTTTCCTTAATGTATTTGCCCACACCGCTGATGGTGCCGCCGGTGCCCACACCGATGACCACGGCGTCCACCTTGCCGCCCATGTCTTCCCAGACTTCGGGGCCCGTCGACAGGTAGTGAGCCTCAATATTGTCTTTATTGTGGTACTGGTTCACATAGAAGGACTCCGGAACTTCCCGAGCCAGCCGCTTGGCCGTCTCATAATAGCTGTCCGGGCTATCCGCGGGCACCTCGGTGGGCGTCACAACAACTTTGGCGCCAAAGGCCCGAAGCATATCGATCTTCTCTTGGCTCATCTTGTCCGGCATGGTCAGGATGATACGCAGGCCGAAGACCGAAGCGATCAGGGCCAGACCCATGCCGGTGTTGCCCGAGGTATTCTCGACAATCACGCCGCCGGGAGCCAGGTCCCCCCGTTCCATGGCCTTGCGAACAATATGATACGCCATACGATCTTTGATACTGCCACCAGGGTTCAGGAATTCACATTTAGCGTATACATTGGCAGAACCAGAAGGTACGACCTTGTTGAGACGAACCATGGGGGTTCTTCCGATAGCCTCAAGAACGTTTTCGAATGTACGCATCCGTCACTCTCCCCGGAAAATGGTGGCAGCACAGGCTGGATACCCGGACGGCCGAAACTCCGGCCGTAGCCCAACCCGGCAAAACCAACGGACCCTAAAACGGCCCATCGGGATTGTCAACAGCCGGAAGCAGCGTGGGGGCGGATCCCGAAACGGGATCGGTGGTAAGGGCGTCGACCTCGCACCCCGGCCTTACGACGCGCCCACATAGGGGTGACCGCGGCCCATCCCGCCTTCGCCAAGG
>CAYTWV010000749.1:0-2166 GCA_964442235.1 uncultured Myxococcales bacterium
CGGGGCTGGCCCGGTTCATTTCAGCGGGCGAACTGGTGGGGATGATTCTCAGCCTTCCGGCGCAGTTGGCCGGGTACAATTCGGGTGACGGGGCCAAGTTCCAGACCATCGCCCACTCGGAAAACGAATACATCATGGAGACCCTTCGCCAGGCCTTTGCAGACTTGCGTGGGACCTTCGAGGAGGCCGAATTTTACCTGAGCCAGGTGAAGGAGATTGACGAGACGCTGTTCGAAATCAGCGGCGCTCCGATGTACTTCACGGTTCGCCCCATTCTGGTATTCCGGGGCAAATTTGACCTGGGGGACTTGTACCTGATGCGCTCGGCGACGGCCTTTGGCCTTTGGGGAGCGGGGTTGCTGGCAGCGCAGAGTTTGAACACGGACCTTGGGGTTCTGGTGGTGACGGTCAAGGGACTGGACGACGGGTTGGACATCTTCTCACTGCTGGGCACGTTGTCCTACTTGATGGAGGTCAACCCGGCCTTCCTGGGGCTGGATCCCAATGCGGGCCAACAGATGTTCCAAGCCGGGGCCCAGAACATGAAGGACGCTGGTGCCTTTCTGGTCAAGGCGTTGGACTTCATGGAATCGCATCCGGAGCAGGGTGACGACGAGGTCACCTCTTATGATCAGTCCGGGGCGACCACCATCATCAAATTCCGCAACAAGGTGCTGGCAAAGGATCTGTCCGAGAAGGTCATTTCTCTAAAATTCTCGGAGGGTTTGATCCTGGACATGAGGAATCTGGTTCAAGCCATGGATACTCCCGGGGCGGTAGTTCCCTGGAGCAAAGGGCCGGCGGTCCAGTTGGGCACGGCCATCGCCCTGCTTCAGGCCATGGGAATCATGGACTACATCCCCATCGAGTTACCCGTGGACATCTCTATTCTGGGGCCAGACCAGATGGTCAGCTTGCTTCGGACGTTTTTCTCGGACGCCTTTGGCTTTGACTACCAGGGGTTCTTCGGGACGCCTGGGGGACTTCGAAGCTTCCTGCCGATCTTCTCCAAGAAGGTGAACGGGGTAGATACGTTCCTGGTTCAGTGGGAGTGTCCCGAAGAGTTGGCCGCAAATGGGGGCAAACCGCTGGGCAAGGGTGACCTGGCCTGTTCGAAAGAGGCGGTTTTGACCGATGCGGCGCACTTTGAGGGGACGGAGTACGAACTGGAAGCCGACGGAGTGACCACCCCCCTACCCTATCTTGTTTTTGGCGATCCGACCTGGTCCGGCTTCCTGAGGGTGGCCGAAGGTGTGGGGACCGAGGCCTTGGGGCCGGGATGGCAGGTTCCGGACAACGATTTGATGAACAAGGGGCTTCATGACTTCATGAAGGGTCTAGCACCGTTGTTGCAGTAATCCTTAACTTTCTATCAGCACTCGCTGCAATTCTGCAATCTGGTCCCTCAACCGAGCTGCCTCTTCAAACTCCAGTTCTCGGGCAGCCTTTTGCATCTGTTTGCGAAGGGTAGCGACCTGGGCTTCCATGGCCTCACGCTTCCAGGTTTCGCCCCCAGCTTTGGCGTGGCGCGGCGAGGTTTCCGGGGCCGGCCTGGAGGGCGGGGTCAGGGCCTTGATGATGCTGGCAGGCGTGATGCCGTGCTGCAGATTGTAGGCTTCCTGGATGGTGCGACGGCGGTCACATTCGGCCACGGTGGCCTTAATGGAATCGGTCATCTTGTAAGCAAAAAGAATGACGGTGCCTTCCAGGTGACGAGCGGCTCGGCCCGAGACCTGGATGAGGCTTCGGGTGGAGCGAAGGAACCCCTCTTTGTCGGCATCCAATACGGCCACAAGCGAGACCTCGGGCAGGTCCAGGCCTTCACGAAGAAGGTTGATTCCCACCAGCACGTCGAACTTGCCCGAACGCAGCGCATGCAGCAGTTCCGTACGCTCCAGGGTCTCTACGTCGGCATGCATGTATGCTGCGGAAATCCCATGCTCTCGAAGGAATTCGGTCAGGTCTTCGGCCATTCGTTTGGTAAGCGTGCCCACCAAGGTGCGCTGTTTCAGGGCAACTCGTTTCTGGATCTCGCCAAACACCTCTTCCACCTGATTGGTGGCGGGCCGAATCTCGATTCTGGGGTCCACCAGGCCCGTAGGACGGACGATTTGCTCCACCACCCTACCCTGCACCTTCTCCAGTTCCCAGTCACCCGGCGTGGCG
>CAYTWV010000750.1:0-2154 GCA_964442235.1 uncultured Myxococcales bacterium
TGTCCAACACCAGCATCAAGTCGTGCTCGTCAGGGTGAATCTGGTCTGCCTGGTACGGGGCCACCGTCGTGGAACGGAAACGGATCGACGGCCAGATGGGCGGCACCGCGTGGGAATTGGCGATGGTCACCCTCTTGCCAAGGGTCAAAAGCAGCTCTTCAAAGGCCATCTCCGCACAAAGCCCGTCCGGATCGGGATTCAGATGTGTAGAGATGACGACGCTCTTGCTGTCCAGGATGCGTTGCAGTACCGACGAAGCGGCCCTATCCTTCGCTGCCAGCCCGTCGGGGCGCACTACGTCCACAAAATCCGCCAACATGCGGGCCGTGGCACCCCAAATCATGTTTCCGCCAAATCGATACAGCGGAAAGTGTTCGCGTCGCCCTTTTCGAAAGACCTCCAGCCGCATATCCGTCGGTTGCCCCGAAAAGACCTCCCAAGGCACCAGCAAGACTTCGGCAACCTCGTCTTGAACCGGCTTGAACTCCACCGGGGATTTCAGCAACACCACGTGTGGCGAAATCCGATACCCGGTCACCGTCGAGAAATCGTCCATGGCGCCCAGGTACTCCCACGATTCCGGGGGAACACCGATTTCTTCCCACGCCTCACGAAGGGCCGCTGCCAAGGTGGACCCGTCGGATTCTTCGACGTGGCCGCCCGGAAACGAGATTTCGCCGGCGTGAATGGGCAAGTTGGGCGAGCGCCGGGTCAGCAACACGTGCAAACGGCCGTCGATCTGCAGCAAAGGAATCAACACGGCCGATGCTTTGCGCCCGAACGTGGGCAGAATTAGCGGTTTGTGGCCGGCCAAAGCCGTTCGAATCTGCTTCATGTCCGTCATGTTGGTCCTATGGCCCTCGATCCAGAATCGCATGGCACAATGCAGGCTCGGCTTCAAACCGACCGCTAAGGTGCAGCGTCTCCATGGTTGCCTGTTCCTGCTTCACTCCCCGGGCCATCATGCACAGGTGGGTGGCACGAATGCGAACCAGGACCCCTTTGGCTTCGGTGGCTTGCTGAATGGCATCCAGAACCTGCTGCCCCAAGCGCTCTTGCACCTGCAGGCGCCGGGCAAACTGGTCCAAGGCCCTGGGAATCTTGCTGATGCCAACCAACTTGCCCGCCGGCAGAAAGGCCACCAGCGCGTCCCCAAAAAAGGGAAGGACATGGTGTTCACACATGCTTACAAAATGGATATCCCGACATACAACGATGCCGGTGGAATCCGATTCGAATGTGCCGTTGGCCAGCAGGCTTGCCGGATCTTCACGGTATCCCGAAAGCAACTCCCGAAGCGCCGAGTCGAATCGACGAGGGGTCTTGGCCAGATCGGGCCTGTCAGGGTCTTCGCCAACCTCTAGCAGGAACTTGTGAATCCAATGCTCCATGGTCACGCACCTCCCATTGTGCGGGTGCCGTGCCGCATACTAGACCAACGTAAGGAATGGGGGAAGAGAAAGGGTAGGGGAGGAGGCGCCCTGCGGCTCGCTGCCTAAATGCGCTGCTCTGTTTGGGGCAGCGGCGTCTGCAGCACCAGAGCAGGCTCCAGCGGTTTGAAGACCGGGTTCACCAGCGCTGCGCTAGAATGAACCTTTGATTCCCGCGCACACGAAATAATGGTGCGCAAATAGGATTCCAGGGACTCGCCGTCCGTTCGGAACATCATGGCAGCACCTCCCGCAAAAAGAGGGGACCCAAGAAGCCATCTTCGCGCTGTTGACAAAAGGGGCAAAAAGCCCGCCCAAAAACCAGGCATCAACCGGAAAGCCAAGCACAATTGCCCCCCGGAATGATCGACTGGATGCGCCATCCTTCACTACACGACCGAAGTTGACGCCGCATCTCCCCAATTTGGAGATCCGTGAACACGCCGCCGGATTCGCCCGACCCTACATGCATTCCGCCGTTGGAAGTCAAGTCGTTGACCCCATGTCCCCCCATTCCTAACGTCCCTAATTGCCACGAGAGAAGGGCAGGTGACCACCTGGCCGCTTAGACTTCTTCAGAATGAAATGGGGGTTCGGTCATGTTCATCGGGCGGATTCTGTTCTTGTCAATGGTGCTCCTCGCCGCAACTTTCGTCGGAGCTTGCGGAACCAACAGTTCTCCAAAATTTGTCGTTGATTTCGATACGGCGTCGGACAGTCTCTA
>CAYTWV010000751.1:0-2150 GCA_964442235.1 uncultured Myxococcales bacterium
GGCAGGGTGAGGGCCCGAGGGATGAGGGATGACAGCTTCGACAGGGGGCACAGCAGGGGCGATCCACAGTCATGGTATCCGTTTCCCGGTGCGAACGGTCGCGTTTCCTGCTAATGTGCGGTGCGTTGCAAGTCTGTCCGGGGGTATCATGTCGTCCACAGAATTCCGTCGTTCCGCCACCCTAGCCGAGCGCCTGCTACGTCTTCGCAACTACCAGTCCAAGGACTTTTGGGCCATGGTTTTTGCCCGACCGCTGACCATCCTGTTTCTGCTGCCTGTAGCCGACGTCGCCTGGGTGACTCCTAATTTGATCACCTGGGTGAGCGTTGTGGTGAAGTTGGCGGGTATCGCCGCTTTGGGCGTGTGGCCGGGCTGGACCGGTGGCGTCGTGGGAGGATTGCTGGTGAACCTGGGCCTGGTCCTGGACAACATGGATGGCACGCTGGCCCGGTATCGTGGGACCAGCACCTACCTGGGGTACTATCTGGACAAAGCCGTGGACAATCTGACGCTGGCAGCGATGTTCGGGGCGTTTGGATACCGGGCTTGGGTTCAGTCGGGCGATCCGTGGGAGTTGGCTATCTGCATGGCCGGGTTGGCTGGGGCACAGGTTGCAGCCTATGCCAAATGGGTCTCGCAGAAGGTGGGGCTGGATGCAGACTTGAACTGGCACGCTCAAAACCAGAGCCTTCAGGCGTATGCCTTGGCCCGAACCAATCAGAACCCTTCGGAACCCCCGCCGAAGCGGTCGTTTGGACAGTGGATTCGGTTTGTGGGCGAAGCGTTCTTCTCCATCGTGAAGTTCAATGAAGTGGACATCTTCTTTTTCCTGCTACTGGCCCTGGTGGTGGACCAACTCTGGATTTTCAGCAAGGTAGCGTGTGCGGTGTATGCCCTGGGCCTTCTGATTGGCCCCATCAAGTTCTATTTTGACCTCAGGGCAAAACTGGCCAAGCAGGGCTACCGCTAGGCCGATTCGAGGTTCTTATGAAGTGGAAGGCGATAACACGATTGGCCGTGGCGGCGCTTTGGACTGTGGCCCTGGCCGCTTGCGGAAGTGAGGCGGCCGGTCCCCCGTTGGTTATTGACGCGGCGGAAACGGACGGCGTTGACGCGGCAGCGTCCGACGCAAAGTCCGAAACCTTGGCCACGGACACAGGCAGCGAGATTCCATCGGACACCGCCCTACCCCACGACACGGTCGCCGAGGTTGCAGATCAGACCAGCCACGACGGGGTCAATCCCGACCTCGTACCCACAGACGTGGTCGATGGTTTTGGCGACTTGCCTGCGCAAGACGTGGCCGACATCTCGGGGCCAGAGATTTGGGTGGACGGTTCGAACCACGACTTTGCCGACAGCACTCTGCTTCAAGACATGGTGCCAGACGGAGACTTCATTGACAGCGCGGACAGTGGACCTTCGGATCTGATGACGGAGCTTTCTGAGGTTTTGGGCGACATTGAGGCCGATCAAGGCATGTCGGACCAGGCATCGACGGACACAGAGACCGACGTGGACCCTTTCGTCGACGTTCAGCCCGATGCCGAGGACTTAGCTGATTCAGGGGCCGATTCCTTCGACGAATCCGGCGAAATCGGTCCGGACACCGTGCTTACCTGCGAAGAGGCCTGCCTGTTGCAGGAGCCACTCTCGGGACCGGTGTGTCTTTGGTCCGGCGTCACGCTGCCCGACTTCTGCAAGGCCAGGTGTGAAGGGGTCCTGACCACGTGTTTGACGATATCCGGCTGTCCCGATGTGGCGTATGCCGGTTCATGCACCTCGACCTGTTTCATTGAGCCCGGTGCGGCACTGGTCATGGGTGGCACCGTTCCCAAACTGCTGTGCCAGGACATGAATACCCAATCGCCGACCCATGGCCTTCCCTACACGGACGTATTCCTGAAAGAGCGGGTCTGGATTGCCTATTTCGGCTCGTGCACCTGAGGCTCTTGTGCGCAGCAGGTTGCTGCCATGGAAGTACGGATTTTGTTGCACCCGGAGTGGGATGTGCTGGTACAGGGGATTCTGGTGAACAACGGGGGATCCGCATCGGGATTACCGGGTTGTTCGGCGGCCACAAACCTGCCGATCCTGCAGGACTCGTTGACCAGTGCCAGTTCGGGCCGGTTCAGAAACAGACGGAAATA
>CAYTWV010000752.1:0-2141 GCA_964442235.1 uncultured Myxococcales bacterium
GGTCGGGGATCCAGGGCATGCTCAGGAATACGCGGCCTTTCGCCGCCAGACGGGACAGTTCCTCTATGACCTTGGCGTCCATTTTTCCTCCAGACGGCGGGCAAGGGTGCCCCACCAGTTCGCGGCCGACTATAGTTTTCGCGCTGGAGGGGTGTCAAGGAGTGAAAGGGTCCGGGGACTGATCGAAACCAGCAGGTGCTGGCTGGGGGTCGAAATCGAAGCCGCGTAGGCAGTAAGAGGAGCCGAGTGGTGTTGGTGATGGTGATGGTAACGGCCGGCCGAACGCCACAGCCAGCACCAGGAGAATCTCCTTGACCGACAACCTAGGTCTTCGGGCGCACCGCCGGTGGCAGTGACGCTGCCTGCACCAACACCAGCACTCCCACCATCACTACCACCCGCCCCCCTGCCCGTCTCTTTCCCCACGAGCGCCTGGCAGCCTAGCGGCAGGCCCGGAACATCTACCTTGGCTGCGGGGCGCTGCACGGACTTCCGCGGGCGGCCGGCCACCTTGGCGACCAACTCGAACGTGCGGCCCTCAGCGTCGTCCTCAACACGGAGGAAGCAGCAGGCCGGACCTCCCGGAAGGAGAAGCGCCACTTCTTCTCCATCCCTTTGGGGTCTCTCGCGGAAGCAGTGGCCGTGCTGGACCTGGCCAACGCGAAGGAACTCCAGGAAGCCAGCCATGCCACCAAGACCATCGCCCTCGACCGCAGGGTCGGCGCCCTCCTCACCGACCTCATGAAGTCCGGCCCGGGATAGGCCCGGGTTCAGTCAGTCCGCCGACTGACCTTCTACCAATTCGGATCACCAACAAGGGCCTCAAGAACTCGATGCACGCCGGGGCTGAACTGCTTGTCATTTCTGGTTGCAGCGGTCCTTGCTTGGAGCCTCCGTTCTGGTCTATTGTGTGCCCGTCTGTGAGGTGACCCATGCTGACGCAACTGAGAATCAAGAACTTCAAGGCCTGGCGGGATACCCAGGAGATCCGCCTGGCTCCTATCACCGTCTTTTTTGGAAACAACAGCTCTGGCAAATCGAGCATTCACCAACTGTTGTTGATGCTGAAGCAGACTGCCCGCTCCTCCGACCGCAGCCAGGTGCTGGACCCGGGAGATGGCCGCGGACTGGTCGAACTGGGCACATTCCGCGACATGATCCATAACCACGTTTCGGGTGACCACTTGGGCTTCGAAATCGGGTGGGACCTCCCCAAACCCCTTCGGATCGTCGACAGTAAGACGATGAAGCAAAGCACCCCCATCAAGCACTTGAGATTCTCTTGCGAGGTTGGGGAAAACGGTGGGCCTTCGGGTCAAATGTCGCTGTACCGGCTGGCCTACTCGACTGCTGGGGACAACGAACCAGGCATGTCCTTCTCCCTGAGTCGAAGTGCCAAAGAGGCCGGCAAGTTTGAGTTGACGGCCAGTGGCTATGACTTGGTCGGGCAGGTGGGACGCAAATGGGCAATGGGGCGCCCCGTTCACTTCTACGGCTTCCCGGGCGAGGCAGTTGCCCGCTATCAGAACTCCGCATGCCTCCCCGACTTGGCTCTTGAATTCGAGCGTCTGATGGACTCGGTGCACTACATAGGCCCCCTTAGAGAGCACCCCAAACGCACCTATGTCGTTTCCGGGGCCGCGCCTGAGCAAGTAGAAGAAAAAGGAGAGTATTGGCTGCCAGCACTGCTGTCTGGGTTGGGTCGGAAGTTCAATCGCCAGCCCAAGGCTCACTACATACCGTTTGAAGACCTGATCGAATCGTGGGGCGACAAATTGGGCTTGATGCGTTCTTTTCGGCCTCGCCCTCTGTCGGAGAACGGCAAAGATTATCAAGTGGATATTCGAACAGCCGAGGGGCGCCCCGAGGTGCGGCTTCCTGATGTCGGGTTTGGTGTCTCTCAGATTCTGCCCGTGCTGGTCGAGTGTTTCTATGTCAAGCCCCACTCCACAATCATCCTGGAGCAACCAGAGATTCATCTTCACCCCTCGGTCCAGGCCTCTCTGGCTGACCTCTTTGTTGAAACCATCAAACGCCGATTATTAGCTTTCACCAATAATAACGTCGATGGCACCTCTTCTCCCGAAGTTACGAGGCTATTTTGCCGAGTTCCTTAATGAGAGTTATCTCAACGCCTTAGT
>CAYTWV010000753.1:0-2126 GCA_964442235.1 uncultured Myxococcales bacterium
AGAAGGAAGAAAAGGCTCCTGCCCCGCAGGAACCCCAGAAGAAGACAGACGAGCCCGTCGCCGAGAAGGCGAAAGCCCAGGTAGAAGATCCCAAACAAGCAGAGCCGAAACCCGCAGAGGCCCCAAAGCCTGAAGGGACCCAGGCCGCCAAGCCTGCCGAGGGAACCGCCCCACAAAGCGACGAGTTGCCGACAACGGGACACACCATGGCGGCCGACGTGCTGCCCGCCGACGTCGGAGTGGTGATTGGAACGTTTGGCGCCGAAGAGTGGATGAAACTGCTGGCTGACATCGGGCTGACCAAAGAGAAACTCCTGAAAAACGACCCCGAATTCCAGGAGGCTCTGGACGCGCTTGGAGTGAATCCTCTGACCGTCGAGGGGCTTAAGGAATTGGGCTTGGACGTGGTTCGCATGCCTGTGCTGGCCTTTGTGCCCAGCAGCGCCAGCGACATGCTGGGGATCTTTGCCATCCCCATGGCCGAAGGGCGAAGTGGCGTGGCACTGCTGAAGCAGATCTTTACACGTCGTAAAGCCGAAGACCAAAAGAAGGTTTCGTTGGAAGAGACCACCATTGGCAAGACGCTGGTCTTGTGGGCCACCAAAGAGAAGAGCGAGAAGAAGGAGCTGGCGGCTGTGATGGATTTGGGCGGGTACTGCCTGCTGGTCCTGCCGCTGGACCCGGGCTCCGACGCCGAAGCCGTTCGAGCCGAAGTTCGGACGCTTGCCTCTCGCCTTGCCGATGTGAAGACCGAACGTCTGGTTTCCGTACCCGGCTTTGACGCGGCGACGGAAGGCATCAGCGGTTCTATTGGCTCGATGCTGGTCACTTCCCGAGGCCTGATTCCCCTGATGATGAAGGATTCCGATTCTGCGAAGTTGGTACCGTTCATGGCGACCTTCGACGCTGCAATGCTGTGGGCCGAAGAGAAAGAGAACACGGCTCGGATGGGGATGCGAGTCATCACCAAGGAAGCCAATGGTTATTTCACTACCCGGGATACCACCGTCCGGAACATCGTGCCCGTCGACCCACTGCTGGGCCTGCATGTTGCGCTTGATAGCAGCAAATTGATTCCGATCCTGGAAGGAATGCTGCAGAACGAAGAACGATTCGCCAAGGAATACGCCGAAGGATGGAAACAGGCCGTGAAGGCCCTGGGAGTGCCCGAAGGCACTCGCATCCAGGATCTTTGGAACGGCGAAATCGGGTTCTTCATGGGTGCGTTGACCAAAGATGAACAAGCCATGGTCCGCTCACTTGCGGGATTCCTGGGCGTAGCCAACGAAGCCCTGGTTCGCCAAGGCATCGAAGGTGCGTTGAAGGCCCTGGGCCTTTCGGGCATGGTCAAATCGGAGATCATCGGTCAGGCCAGCACGTGGCGCTTCAGCGTTCCGCCCATTGATGCGGGCATGGCACTGGTAGGCAAGCGGCTTTGGTTTGCGGGGGACTTCGCCGCCATCCAGGCGCTGGCTACCGGAGAAGGGAAACTGATTCGTTCGGAACGCGGCCAGCAGGTCACTGCCGTTATGGCCACTGCTGCCCCCAAGGTCTTTTACATAGATCTTCAGCGCTTCATGCTGGCCCTGATGCCCCTGATGTCCTCGGGGGACAAAGAGGACATGCTTGAGGCGATGCCCTTGATCATCGAATTGAACACGGGGGCCATAAGTGTTCAGGAAGTGGGGAAGACCGTGACCGCCCAATTCGACGTCACGATGAATTCTCCGGTCCGTTCCATCGCCGTGCGGTTGCTTCAGCAACTGGTGAACCGAGAATTGGAACGAGGCACCGTCCACGAGTAAGGATCTGGCCCGAAGCCCCACACCTGCTGCGCACCATGCCCCTCGCTGAGCCTTGGGGCCGGCCGCAGAGGGTGGGTTCGAATCATGCACCCTTTTTAGGCAAGGCCCGTGGGGACCAACGATTCCATCACTTTTTGGGTCAACGGACTGGCAGTGGCAAGTTGGGGCCTGCTTCTGCTGCTGATGGCCGTATCGGCCGTCCGATGCCTGGTTCGTGCGCATTGGGATTTTCTGGCCATTGTTGCGGTTTCCTTGGCAGCGCTGCTGATCCGCGTAACCTTCGCCGACCGCCTGCCCATGACAGGATCTCATGGCGATTTC
>CAYTWV010000754.1:0-2119 GCA_964442235.1 uncultured Myxococcales bacterium
AAGCAGTCTCGTACTTGCGTGGGGTGCAGAACCCACTCCGACTGCCCTACTTTTTTGTGCAACGTGAAGGCGCATGTGTGCTTGGGATGCAAGTCCGACCCGCAGTGTCCCAGCGGCAGTTGCAACGAGGTCACGGGCGTATGCCAAGAAAGTTCAACCGAACCGTTGCGACCCCGCCAAGGTGTGGCCGAGTGAAAGATTGCTCCGTCGGAGCATTAAGGACGCTTTTGAACTATGGGAGGTGCCCAGATGAAACGCTTTTTTAGTCTTGTTTCCATGTTCCTTCTTGCTGCCGGGCTTTACGCTTCCGGTTGCGAAATCACCACGGAGTATCCCGAAATGGACTCCACGCCTCAGCCCACGCTGTGCGACTCGGATTCCGACTGCCTGGAAGGCGTTTGTGACGCCCAGTCCGGGACCTGCGTCGAGTGCCTGGCCAGTGACCAGTGTCCCGTCGGCAAGTTCTGCAGCCCGGCCTCGAACCAGTGCGTGACGTGTTTTGCCGATTCTCAGTGCCCCACGGGCGTTTGTGATGAGGCCGCCGGCATTTGCCGCGAGTGCCAGAACGAGAGCGATTGCTCCAGCGGTCAGTGTGAGTTGACCTCGGGTATTTGCATCGAATGCGGTTCCAACGCCGACTGCGTGACAAGCAACCCCTGCCAGGTCGGCGTGTGTGTTGCCGGGCGCTGCTCGTACGGGGACATGCCCGAGGGCCTGCTCTGCGACGACGGGGATGCCTGCACCCAAGGCGACTATTGTGTATCCGGGAAATGTGCGGGCGGTCAGCCTATCCCCGATTGCGGGGTTCCGCCGGATCCCTGCTCAGAGTTGGATGCAGCGGGCGCCATGGCCATGCTACCGGGGACCCCATGCGACGACGGCAATCCCTGCACCTTGGATGACTACTGCTATATGGGCAAATGTGTGGGCGACACCATCAGTCCCGAGTGCACCCAGGAAGACCTGGACGGCGACGGCTATTCGACCGATGCGGGCGACTGCAACGACTTGGATGCAACGGTCAATCCCGGGTTGAAGGACCTCTGCGACTACATCGACAACAACTGCGATGGCCAGGTGGATGAGGGCTGCGTGGGCGAGTGCGTCGTGACCGGTTGCAGCGGCGAGCTGTGCCTGGATTCGTCGATGTTGGACAAACCTTCGGATTGTATGTGGCTTCCCGAGTACGAGTGCCTGCAATTCACGACGTGCGGCCCCTACGCCCCCGGTGGCGTTTGCGGCTGGGTGAAGACGCCCGAATACGTCGAGTGCCTGAACAGCCTGCAGACTCCGTGCACCGAAAACGGAATCTGCCCCGACGGCACCATCTGTGATCCATCCACGGGTGTCTGCACCCCCTATGTTGTGCCCTGTTACTCTGACGCCGACTGCGGCTATATGGAGTATTGCATCAATGGTCAGTGCTCACCCTACACTTCCGAATGCAAGGATTTGGGCGGCGTGGACTTTGGTGGCTGCGAGATGGTTATTGGCGTGGCCTACCAGTTCGGCAAGTGCACATTCATTTCCGGTTGCGGATGCGACGAATATTGCGGACTGATCTTCCAGTCTATCGAAGAGTGTGAAGCGGCGTGTGGCATGGTCAGCCCCTGCACCAGCAATATGGACTGCGGTTATGGGCAAGTCTGTATGAACGGCCAGTGTGTTTACCCCGAGTTGTGCGAAGAAGCCGGCGGCAAATGTATGTATGGGGACTTCACCCAGCCGACATGCCCCGCTGACATGTACGCATCCCCGCTTGCCGGTTGCGACATGGGGATTTGCTGCATGCCCGGCGGCTGCACCGGAACCTACGAGATCTGCAACGGCATCGACGACGACTGTGACGGCGTAGTGGATAACGGTGTGTGTGGGGAGTGTGATGACGGCAACCCCTGCACCGAAGAGTTCGTGGCGGCCGACGGCTCCTGCTACAGCAAAGAGATCTCCTGCGAAGATGGCGACCCCTGCTCGTACGACTACTGTGACCCGGACATGGGCGGATGCTTCTCGGAGTGGCTTCCCGACTGCGGCGGTTATCCGTGTGCGTCCAACGCCGACTGCCCGGCCGGTATGGTTTGTATGGCGGGGCTCTGCACGGCCGTCACCACGAGTTGTT
>CAYTWV010000755.1:0-2113 GCA_964442235.1 uncultured Myxococcales bacterium
CGAGAGTCGCCCGCCTATAACGCGTCCAAGGCCTTCGAATCCAATTACATGGAAGGTCTAAGGCAAAAAGTAAGAAAGCTGCGACTGCCCATTGTCGTCACCGACATCAAACCCGGTTTTGTGCAAACGGCCATGGCCAAAGGCGAGGGGATCTTCTGGTCGGCTCCAACCCCCAAAGCTGCCGCGCAAATTTATGCGGCGATACGCCGAAGGAGCTCCAAGGCTTACATCACCAAACGCTGGCGGCTTATCGCCTGGGTGCTGAAGGCCCTGCCCGACTGGATGTACGAGCGGATGTAGCTGTCTTTTCATTAACGGCGTTACATACATTATAATGGGCATAACTGCAACCGGAGTGGGGCGAAAATGACAGCAAATGAAATTGTTGCGGAACTTACCAAATTGGGAAACGAACAAACCAAGAAGACCTGGATGACCCATGGTGCCCAAGAGCCCTGCTTCGGAGTCAAGGTCGAGGACATGAAGAAGATCCAGAAGCGGGTCAAAAAGGACTACCAGCTCGCCCTGGACCTCTTTGAGACGGGGATTGCCGATGCGATGTATTTGGCAGGCCTGATTGCCGACGCTGCGAAGATGACCCGGCAGGATCTGCAAACGTGGGTCGAGAAGGCCACTACGGGCTGGGTCGCCGAATACACGGTTCCGTGGGTGGCCTCGGAAAGCCCGTATGGCCGTGAGTTGGCCCTGAAGTGGATCGAAGACCCCCAAGAGTCCATCGCCGCTGCTGGGTGGCAAACCTACAGCAGCTTGGTGGCGATCACGCCGGAGGCCGACTTGGATCTTGATGAAATCACAGCGCTTCTGCAGCGCGTGGCAGAATCGATTCACCAAAGTCCCAACCGTGTCAAATACGTGATGAACGGCTTTGTGATAGCCATCGCCTGTTACGTGCAACCCCTGCACGAAATCGCCGTGGAAACCGCCGACGGGATCGGCAAAGTCGCCGTCGACCTCGTCGGGGCGTGCAAAGTTCCCTTTGCACCCGAGTACATCAAGAAGTTTGAAGCACGCAGCCCCATCGGCAAGAAGCGAAAGTCCCCCAGATGCTAAGTTATATGGAGAGTGGTCGAACTCTTATGCTTGGCGCATGATGCCGGCCAGTGGGATGCGGGCCCGGATACTTCACGCTGGAAGTGGCGCACCCGGTCGCTCCCTCGGCCAGGAGATTGCTGCCTGGAGCCTGAACCTTAGGTCATGGGGTTTACGAAACTGGCGATGAAGCAGGATAACGATCGAGTCCCGGGTCCCGTCCCGTCTCCACTTGGCGCAACCAGGAGGTTGCTGGCCGGTTATGGCAGTGCCGCCGGGGCCGCAATTGCCATGAGCACTCTGGTTCTTTTTGTACGGCAAGTCAGTGTGTCGGCCGAGACCATCGTGTTTGTTCGACTGGCAGCAGGGGCGCTGATCTTCCTGGCGGTCCTTTTGGGGCTGCGCCGCACCGGGCGGCTTAGGACCCGAGTCTCTCTTCCCTTGGTGGCCAGCTCGCTCGTCTTCCCGCTTGTGGTGCTTTCCTGCGTAAATGCGATGCGCCTGACCTCTGCAGCAAATGCGGCGTTTGTGCTGTATCTGGGGCCGGCCTTGGCAGCACTGCTGGCGTGGCCATTGCTGAAAGAGAGGCCATCTGCCCAAAACCTGGTTCTGGTGGGTGTGGCATTGGCCGGAATTGGGCTCCTGGTTGGTTTCGAACGGTCCTTGGTTCCCTCGGACCCGGCCTGGATCCCGTGGGCGCTGGCCTCGGCGTTCTTTTATGCCACCTACCTGCTGGCCAATCGCCGCATTCCCCAAGAGACCCCCACAGAAGCCCGGACCCTATGGCAGTTGGGCCTTGGGGCCGTGGTGGCGCTGGTCCTTCTGGTCCTGCAACCCTTTGGAGCGTCGGATTTTGCAATTCCCAGCGGCGATATTCCATGGCTGGCGACCATCGGACTGGTGAACGGGGCCCTGGCACTGATGCTGATGACCCAAAGCCTTAAGGTTCTAAGCACCAGCCAGTATGCGGTGATGGCCTATATTGAACCCGTCGGTTCGGCGCTGATCGGGTTTGCCTTTCTGGGCGAAAACCTGTCGATTTTGCAGTGGATTGGCGGTGCCA
>CAYTWV010000756.1:0-2110 GCA_964442235.1 uncultured Myxococcales bacterium
GGCTCGTTGCCCGGCGAAGGGCTGCGTTTCTATTTCGAGTCCACACGTTCCGACGAACCGTTTGTTAGCTATACCGGGTCGCTGCTAAGCCCGGGGGAGATACAGACGTTTGTCGAAGGGTTGATTGTGGAGTTGAACAGGTTGGGCTGAAGCCCAGCCCCAAGATGCAGCCACAACCGAGGCGCGCAGCACTACTGGACAGTCGTCTCACCCTCGCACACCTGCGTCAGCCAGCCTGTGTCCGCGGAGGTGCACGGCACGTCGGTGCCATTAACGACCAATTTGGTGGGGGCGGTTGTGGGGCCGGGGGGCAAAACCAGTTTGAGGGTGATGGCCGGCCCCTGGACCAGGGCAACTTGTACGTGCCACTGGTTTTCGGCGGGGCGGGTAATGGCCACATCCAGAATGGTCTCGCCCACACGCACACCTTTGGCGTGCAGCCAGGACCATCCGTTGGGGAAATGGGGCGCCAGCCGAAGGGTTTTCGCCAGCCCGTCCTGCTCGATTCCCAGCAGGTAATAGACCAGGGCATCGGCGTTGATTCCCCCTTCCCAGGGGCGGTAGCGGGCCGTGTAGTCCGAGGGTTCGGCACCGGTTTCGCTATACATCAGATGAAGCGGGGCAAAGTCGTCCAGAATCTGGTATTCGGGGTGGGTGCCCGTTGGGGTTGCATGTTTCCGCATGGCGTTAAAGGCCGTTTCGGCCAAAGGATGCTGGGTGGCCGCAAGGTCCCACAAGAAGTAGCCCGGGTTCATGCCGGTATAAATCCCCGTCTGAATCGGCAGCCCCATAAAATTGTGGTACATCGGGGGCAGGGGCGTGACCAGGATGCCGTCGTCGCCACCGATTTCCTCGATGGCCACGGTCAGGTTCGTTTGGGCAGCGGGGTTCGAAGGTGCCTCATAGGCAAACCAGAGCGGCTTCATCGAGACATCTTCAAAGAGCAGTTCGGACTGCTTCAAGTCGGACGACTGCACGTAGGGCACCCAAGCCCCATCGGCTCGGCGGAAGGTCTTTTCGGCTTCCTGCCTGACCTGGTCGGCCCGTTGGCGCAACGCTTGGGCCTGTTCGGTCTGGTTTTGGGATTCCAGCATTGAGGCCAGCGCTTCGGCCCCGACCACCCAAATCAGCGAGGAGAACGAACTATAGAACCCCTCTACAAACTCCTGGGTCAGAGGCTGGGCGTGGGCCGCTGCCATGGCCGCTCGGAACGTCTCGTCACCGCTGAAGGGCAGTAGATTGCCCTCGAAAGCCTGCTTTTCCAGGGTATAACGCATCATCTCCAGGCGTTCGGGCAGGAAATCGGCTTTGCCCGAGGCCTTCCAATACCAATAGTGCATCAAGGGGACGTGGCTTGGAGTCTCGGCCCGGGCATGGCCGGCAAGTGGCCCCATGGAGGCCCAATCAGGCTGATCGGGAAATGGGGGATAGGGGTCGATATCTGCGTCGTAGCTGTTCTTCGCCCCTCCCGTCTTCATGGCCGCTGCCCAAAGATAATCCAACGTGTTGCGGGCCTCTTCAAACAGGCCCATGCGCAGCAGGAAACGGATGGGTCCGGCAGCATCCCGCACCCAGAAGCGGGTGTATTGAGACATGGGGCAGATGGCCCCTTCTTTGGCCGTCTGAGTGAATTGAACCAGCAGCGCCTGCTCCAAATACTGATTGACCATGGGGTCGGGAGTTTGCACCTGCATGGCCTTGCCCAAACGGGCCTTCCAGGTCGTTAGAGTCTGCTGGAAATGTGCGTCATAGTCTGCGTCATTCAGCGAGGCCAGAGTGGCATCTCGATCCGAGTCCGAACGGTCCACGACGTACGCGAGCCGCAGCACATGTTCCCCATCGGCAGGGATTTCGGGTAAGGTAATGGTCATTTCTTTGGCGCCCACGGTCACGGTTTCGCCGCTCAGGACCACAACCGTCCGGCGCTGGTTCCCCTGCAACTCGGCGACTCCACCGGACTGCTGAAGCTGCTCTCGCCCGAAGCGCACGACCAGTTTTGACTGCGTCAAAGGTGCGTCAGAACGGTTGCGGACGACCACAATTCGGATGATGGAGCGAAGCAGCGGTGAATCGGGCTGGCCCGGCTGCAGAGCGGCCGAAAAGGTCGCCA
>CAYTWV010000757.1:0-2107 GCA_964442235.1 uncultured Myxococcales bacterium
ACGCCGAAGCCTTGGCGAAGGCGGGATGGGCCGCGGTCACCCCTATGTGGGCGCGACGTAAGGGCGGGTGCGAGTTCGGCGACGAAGGGACGCCGAGAATCGGATGGTCCCCCCCAACGCTCCTTATCATCTTTTTCTTCCCCGGGTATTGCAATCGTGCTTCCACCTGAGTACACCTTCCGGGTTGTGTTACGTGTCCCATTTCAGTTGTCTCTTCGGTTGGGGTTGGGCTTGGTTGTCTCCAGGAGGTGATTCGATGCGACTCAACGGGAAAACGCTGCTGGTTGTTGCACTTCTGTTGACGGGGGCATGTGGTGGCAAGACAGGCCTTATCGAGCCCGCAACCGATACGTCGGCAAACCCCGAGGATGCCCAAGGCGACCTTGTCTCGTCCGACGGAGTGCTTTCCGAAGATGCGGTTCCGGAAGATGCGCAGTCCCTCTGCCCCTCGGACCAGGGCGTTCCCAATCTGGCGGGCAAACCGCTCTTCAGCCTGGAGGACCAGGCATCCAGTTGCACGCTGGATAACGACCAGAATATCAAATCGTGTGAGGTGAAGTTCGAATCTCTCGACATGGAGGATGGGGACACCCACGAGATTATCTTGAATGTGGTCAACCCAGGCAGCAGAGCGCTGATGATTCGAGGCCTGACCCTGGCCCACTTTGGCACTTCGCCCCACAATGATCCGCCCACGTTCCAGATGTACGTCGCCGACCCCGTGCAACGAACCACGTTGGCCTCGGGCTATACCGTGGCCCTGGACCCCATCACCGACGGAAAGTGTAACGCCACTGAACTTCGGGTCACCGTCACTTACACCCACCGTGACGGGTACTCGCCCCATGCCCAATTGACCTTCCTGACCGATGCCAACAACGCCAAAGAGGGCACCGTGGTCGTGACCATCCGACCCATCGGCGACGGCCCCCGAGTCAGCGTGGAGCCTCAAGAGGCCCTCTTTGAGAGCGTGGAGATGGGTAAACAGTACTCAAAGATCCTGACGGTCCAGAACATCGGCACCAAGGAACTGCTCATCGACCACTATAATCTCTCCGGTGACCCGGGCTTCCTGCTGCACGTGGGGATGAACACGTACTCCATGAAGGGACACATCGTTGGCGGCCATCCGTTCATCTCCCCCATCCAGTTGGGCCCCGGCGAAAAAACCAGTCTGACCTTGGCGTTTCAACCCGCAGCGGGAAATGCCTGGAATAGCAGCCTGACCTTCTACTCCAATGATCTGTCCAAACCGGATGGCCTGGAGATTCCCATTCACGGGCTTGTGGCCGGACCCTGCCTGAAGGTCACGCCCCTGGAGGTCAACTTCGGCATCCGAAACAAAAACACGACCTCGTCCCTGCCCCTGCTCATCGAGCCCTGCTCAAGCCATCCCGCCGGCGTCGAGATCTACAGCATCGAACTGGCGAACGAGCAGGAACTCTCTCCCTTTTTCCAACTGGATCTGTCGTACCTGGATGAACTGCCCTCTCAGCAGGACCCGATCTACCTGATGCCCGGGTCCAAACTCAAGATTCCGGTCAACTATCACCCCACCCAGTACAGCCCACCCTCCGACGAAGAGGGCCTGGAAATGGATCTGGGGCGGATTGAAATTCGCTCCAATGGGTCAAAGCCCGTGATCCAGGTCAACCTGTCGGGCGCCTGCGGCCCCTTGGAGTGCCCCAAGGCCATTATCGACTGTGCTCAGGGCACCGAAGTGGTTCCTCAAACGCTACTGCAACTGAACGGGACCAACAGTCTGCCCACCGCCGGCGACATCACCAAATGGCAGTGGAGTGTCACACAGCCCCCACTCTCCAACAGCGTCTTATTCCCGTCGCCCAACTTTTCGTCGCCCAGCTTCGAAGCCAATGTGGCAGGAGTCTATGAATTCCACCTTGATGTGTGGGACTCAACCGGAACTAAGTCTTGTCTGCCCGCTTCGTATGAAGTGTATGTTGTCCCCAATGAGGCGATTCATGTAGAGTTGCTTTGGCATACTCCCGGCGATGCCGACGAGTCGGACACGGGCCCGGACGCGGGCAGCGACCTGGACTTGCACTTCGCCCATCCCTGGGCCAATCAACCGGACACGGACCAAGAT
>CAYTWV010000758.1:0-2107 GCA_964442235.1 uncultured Myxococcales bacterium
TTTGACTCAATTGTGGTGTTGCATTGCCAGCGACCTCAAGGGCGACGGCAAATACTACAGCGATGGAGAACGACAATGCATAAACATCTTGTACGGTTTTTGGCGATTGTCTGCGTGCTAGGCCTGGCAGCATGCGGGGCAAGCGGTACGAACGTGAAACCGGCGTCCGATGTGCAGGCGGACGGGCAGCAAGATACTCGGGGGCAAGTTGATCTGATTCAGGAAGACGGCGTGCCGCAGGAACAGACGGGGACGGACCTCGCTGGCGACGTGGTCCCGGATGCGGCTGGCGATGTGCTCCCGGACGTTGCCGGCGACGCGGTCCCGGACGTTGCTGCCGACCTGGTCCCCGATGTGGCCGGCGACGTGGCGGCCGATGTAACGACGGAACTGACTTCAGATGTCGACACGGATGCCGGCTGCCTTGGTCCCGACGGCGAAATCTGCTGCCTAACCCACCAGGATTGCCAGGGCAAATTGGTCGACGTGGGCGAGGCCCCATGCACCCCGGCCATTTGCCAGGAAGGCTACTGTGTGGTGGCAGAACCGCTGATATGTGTGGCGGTCGACCCGTGTCATGGCGTGGGTGAGTGTGATGCTGAAACCGGCCTGTGCAGCAGCCCGCAGTTGGCCGATGGCACCTATTGCGACGAGGGAGCCTGCAAGGGTGGCCAGTGTGTGAACCTTTGCGCCACCGTAAAATGCGCCTCGCCGGGCGAATGCCTGGTGGGCACCTGCGACATCCACACCGGCCAGTGTGGGGGCGAACCGGACCTGGACGGGTTGGTGTGCTCTATCGGCGTGTGCCAGCAGGGCGAGTGTGTGGACCTGTGCGACCAGGTAATTTGCCAGTCAAAAAACGACTGCCACCTGGCGATGTGCATCAGCCAGACGGGGCAGTGCCTGCAGATTCCGTTGAATGACGGCATGTATTGTCCCCAGGGCGTGTGCCAGGGCGGCGAGTGTCTCAGCTTGTGTGACCAGGTGGTATGCCCGGAACCGGCCCCATGCCAAGAGCCCGGCGTTTGCGACGTGCACACGGGTCTGTGCAACTATGACGACGCCCCTGACGGCCAGGGTTGTGGAACCGGAATCTGCCAGCAGGGTGTTTGTGTGAACCTGTGCCAGGGCATCGAATGCCCAGCTAAGGGGGAGTGCGAGTTAGAAGGGGTTTGCGACCCGACGACCGGAGAATGCAATACCGTAATCGCCCCGGACAATACAGCATGTGGCTGGGGGTCGTGCCAACTGGGAAGTTGTTTTGGAATCCAAGATGGCAGTTTCCTTTCTGGGGAGCCCTGGGCTTGGTTGTTCGGCGGCTACGTGAACCCTTTGCTGGAGGGCAGTTCGAGTATGGGCGTTGCCATAGTCCCGGCGGGTTCCACAGGCTTCGTGTCGCAGCTACTGGCCAACGTGCCACAGTCTTTTCGACTGCGGGCCCGAATGGACCACAAGTACGAGTGCACTGATCCCCAATCCTGGGAGTGCATGATGTTCCCACCGGGGACTGGAACGCTGGCCTTCAACGGCGTCACGGCTCTGGTCGGCTACGGCGGCCCGGGAGGTTGGAGTTCCACTACAAGTTGCCTTGGCGAGTCCGCTTATGGCACCGACGTGATGGTCTCGCTTCAGGAATCTGGCTCAATGATGGGGAATGGCCTTCACTTCTTTGACAACGTGCAGCTCGAAGTTGTAGACAAACTTACCTGCCCCGCTGTTGGCAAAGTGTTGAACGGCGATGCGGCTGGTACCTTTGGGTGGACCCCGTGCGCTGCCGGGACGGGTGCCATCGAGTACGCAACCGACGAGCAAGGACCGTACGTGAGGGTGGCTCGTTCGGGGAACTGCCAAGAAATCGTGTGCATGTCGACTTGGGTGTCGGTACCGAAGGAGACCACCATGGGTAACCCCGTGATGCGGTTCGACTATAAGACGGAAGGTGTCAGTTCCGGTGGATATAATTTCATCGTGATGGGATATTCCGGTGGCGCCATCGAGTATTTGAATTATGACTCAAGCACCTGGAAGTCCGTGTCGACCTGCATAGGCTCCACCTTGCAGGGGCGCGCCGAGCAAGTGCAGTTCTCTGGCGGCACCTGCGGCAACG
>CAYTWV010000759.1:0-2105 GCA_964442235.1 uncultured Myxococcales bacterium
CTTCCTGATGGTAGCACCCGAGCGCCTGAGCGTTCCGGGATTCGTGGACTTTCTGGAACGCCGCAAGCCCTGCCTCATTGCCGTGGATGAAGCCCATTGTATCTCCCATTGGGGGCACGACTTCCGCATGGACTACCGGTTGCTGGGCGAATATCTGCCCCGGCTTCGTCCCGCTCCACTGGTCGCCTTGACCGCCACGGCAACGGTGCGGGTGCAAACCGACATTGCCACTCAGTTGGGCATGACCGAACCTCAGATGTTCATCAGGGGATTTCGCCGCGAAAACCTGGCCATCGAGTGCAAAGAGATTCCCCGGGCTCAACGTGGGGAGTTCGTGCGGTCGCTATTGGGCTCGGGAAGCGCCCTGCCGGCTATCGTCTATGTCCCCACCCGGAAAGAGGCCGAAGAACTGTCCGGGGCATTGCCTCGAGCGTGGGGCCCCGTCTTCTATCACGCCGGAGCGTCGCCCCAGGACCGAGCCCAGGCCCAGACGGCCTTCATGGAAGGGGCTTCTTCCGTGGTCGTGGCTACCGTCGCCTTTGGCATGGGGATCGACAAGTCCAACATCCGCACCGTGGTCCACACGGCGCTGCCCAACAGCGTCGAACAGTACTACCAGGAAGTAGGGCGAGCGGGGCGAGACGGCAAAGCCTCCAGAGCGGTGCTGCTGTTCAGTCAGGCCGACAAGCGGTTGCTGGAAGCGTTTCACGCACGCAGTTACCCCGATGTATCGCTCCTGGAACGGGCGCTGAAGCTGTTCAAGACCGATCCGGTGGCCCGTGAGGAGATTCCCCTTCCCAACGCCGTCACCGCGGAACAGATGACCGAAATTCTGAGGCAGCTTACCACCCACGGCGCCTTGCAGACCGACTTGGACGGCAAGTACCACAAGGCCGTCGGGGGTCGAGCCAAAACGTGGAAACGCACATACATCGAACAGAGCCAGCATCGGCTTGGGCAGGTCGAAGACGTTCTTGCGTTTGCCCATGCTTCCGAATGCCGCATGAACCGCCTGGTGGGCTACTTCAGCCGGGACGAGGCCAAACACCCCGGGTGTGGAACCTGTGATCGTTGCGCCCCGGAACAGTCGGTCTCTCACCACTTCCGCAAACTTACCGCCATGGAACGACTCTGGGCCCGGGAGATTCTTGGGGCCCTCCGGCGCAGGGATGGGCGTTCATCGGGCAAATTGCACAAGGAGCTATTTGGCTCCGTTTCCCCCACTCGGGACGAATATGACCGGCTGTTGTCGTCCATGGTCCAAGCCCAGTTGATGACCGAAACCGAAGACCTGTTCGAACGTGATGGGTATCAGATTGCCTACACCCGCATCCATCTGACTTCAAAAGGAAGGGCCCTGATGCCCGATCTGGACGTGATTCGAGTAGACGGGATCTGCGCCGAGCCGCCGGCCACATCGGTGGTCAAGGCAAAGCCCGCAAAACGAGCGCCCCAAAGAAAAAAGTTACGATGGTGATTTGCCCAGCCGCTTAAGTACTTCTTCCACAAGGCGATCGGCCATAGATTCGTCCACCTTGGGACCATAACGCCACGGCATACCTCGCCCTTCCACCGAGCGCCTCAGCCTCAGAACTTCTTCCTCGCCAAGCGGTCGCAGGGGCCCCAGATTTCGGGCAAGGAACAGAATATGAGCGGCGTGTTCCAGGCCTTCCAATCGGTTGTACGCCTCAAGAAGTGTCTGGCCCACGGTCAAAGTGCCGTGGCGAGCCAGAAGAATCGCCTGACTGCTGGCCACAAACGGGGCTATGGAGGCAGCAACTTCGGGGGTCCCAGGCGTCGCATATTGGGCCGTGGGAACGGCTCCTAGCGTGTACGCAAGCTCCGGAACGATGGGCGAGGTCAGCTCAACTCCCGTCAGCGTACACGCCACACAGTGAGGTGGGTGGGCGTGGACCACAGCGGAGACATCCGTACGCTGGCGATACACCTCTAAATGCATCTCCAATTCGCTCGAGGGGCGGCCCTTGCCGGCAACCACACGCCCTTCCAGATCCGTGGTCACCAGATCGCCCCGCTGCAAAAACCCCTTGTTCACCCCCGACGGCGTACAGATCAGTTGGGAACCCAGGCGCACCGAGATATTC
>CAYTWV010000760.1:0-288 GCA_964442235.1 uncultured Myxococcales bacterium
GCGTATAACGCCACATAACGAAGCGCTCGTCAAGGACCAGCCGCTGCGCCAACCGGACTCCAATTTGTGCACCCAACGATTTTGAGATGAACCGCAGGATCATTCTTTCGCTTTGTGTGCCAACCGGCGTTCGTCCAGGACTCGTTTTGCATTCCGGGAAATGGAGCTGGGGACATCGCGACTCTTCGACAGCGTCTTAAGATCCTTCTCCAGAATGTGTTTCATCAAAGCAGCCGAAACTCCGGGTGGAGTCTTCGGGTTGCGGACCAGCCCCAACTTCACCCGGTA
>CAYTWV010000760.1:304-2104 GCA_964442235.1 uncultured Myxococcales bacterium
TCCTGAGTTCTCTGGAACCACAGATGATTCGAATGACTTCATCGTTTGCGGCTTTGTTCGCCGCAAGCAAGGCCACCTCTTTGTCCGTCAAACCGGGGTTTCGCATCACGGCGCCGGCGACCAGTCGGTTCGAATCGGCGGCAAGCAGTTTTCTGGCACCCATGTTCCCCATCAGGGCCAGACGAATTCGCTCCGGGATGCTCATCTCCCGAAGTGTGTCAAACAGCGAACCGGATTTTGTCTTCTCTTCTTCGGCAGGCTTCGCTGCCTCCTCGGGCTTCGGTTCCCCGTCGGTTCCTTCGGCTTCCAGTGAGTGCTCGTCTTTGGCCAGTTGCTCTTCCAAAGCCTTGAGTTCTTCCTCGGACTCCGGACGCAGCAATGGCTGCAGAATCTCGTCGGCAGCACTGGACGATGCCTTGGCACTGGTTGCCTCGGCAGGGGCACCGTCCGAGGAAGCCGGGGGGGGCTGCTGGGCCTGAGGGCCGTGCGAGGGGTGTAATGG
Organism: uncultured Myxococcales bacterium; assembly: GCA_964442235.1. Taxonomy (GTDB): domain Bacteria; phylum Myxococcota_A; class UBA9042; order CAIXZC01; family CAIXZC01; genus CAYTWV01. Next base: position 807 of record CAYTWV010000760.1, read on the forward strand.
CACCCGCCCCTCACCCAGTACCGCTGCTGCAATCTCGGCATAACCCGGCATGTCTTGGATGGGTAGATTTGCACGAACGGCAAATTCCATCAGCAGCGATGACGCCGCCATACGCAGATGCCGGTTGAAGTACAACACCTTAACCAGTTCGGGGCATGCCATCAATCGGGCCTGGTTCTGAGCAATGAGTTCCAGGACGGGACCTTTGCCCTCGGTCGCTACCCAAAGCAGAGTGTTGTCTGCAACCACTCGGTTCAGCAGCGCCCGCTCCATGAACAGCGGCTTGTCCGAGAAGTGCCGTACCAACGCATCCAGCACCCCGGGGTGGGTCTCGTGGCTTTGCAGCAAACTCAAAATCGAAGCCTCGGGCAGGGACGACAGTGACTTCCGGGCGTCGGCCACGATATGCGGTTCCCTGTCCTGAAGCAAAAAGGCCAGGGCGGCGGCCAACTCGGCCGGCGGAAGCGGAAGGGCGGCTCTGGCCACGGCCTGTCGGCGAGGATCTGCAATCTTGGGGTCAAGAATGGGCTGCAGTCTGGCCGATAGTGCGTGGAGCGGAACAAGCACTGGTTCTGGACGCATTCGGGTTACCTCATTCAGCGATAGGATTCCTTGAATGCCCGTCGCATGTCGCGATTCTCTTCTGCCTTGCGAAGGTCTTGTCTCTTATCATAGTTCTTTTTGCCGATTGCCATAGCTATTTCGACTTTAAATCGCCCATCTTTGAGATAAATGGATAAGGCAATGGCCGTGTATCCCTTGATCTCAACTTTCTTCTGAATTTTCGCAATTTCCCGGGCGTGCATCAGCAGCTTCCGAGGCCGCAACGGGTCGTGATTCTGGTAGCTGGAGTATCCGTACGGGCTGATGTGCGCCCCTACCAGAAACAGTTCTCCCTCCTCCAAATCGACATAGGCGTCCTGCAATTGGGCCCGCCCGTCGCGCAGCGACTTGACTTCGCTGCCCAGCAGCACCAGGCCCGCCTCGTACCGCTCTTCGACCGTGTATTCGTGGAACGCTCGTCGATTGCGAACCACCACTTGAATCCCCGCCATGGGCCCTCCGGAACCGCTGCACACCGCCCCATATTAGGGCAGAGGCCCGGATTCCTCAATCAACTTCGGTTTAGCGGTAAATTCGCTGGATGGTGATGCCTTCGTAGTAGTGCTTCAGGATCTGGTCACAGGAGATGCCCGCTTTGGCCATTTCGGCTGCGCCGTTCTGGCACATTCCCGCCCCATGACCCAACCCGCCCCCACGAAATCTCCCCTGCTGAGGCTTTCCCGATTTGTCCGGGG
>CAYTWV010000761.1:0-2102 GCA_964442235.1 uncultured Myxococcales bacterium
GCAGCAGCCTCTATTGCCCAGGTCCATCGTGCCCGTCTTGTTTCCGGCGAAGAGGTGGTGATCAAGCTCCGGCGGCCCGGCATCGAGCATACCATCGACGAAGACTTGCAGGTCCTTCACGTGGTGGCCTCCTATCTGGAAGACTCTATGGAGGAGAGCCGAATCTTCCAACCCGTCAAGCTGGTGGAAGAGTTTGCCCGCACCTTGCGCCAGGAACTGGATTTTCGGGGAGAGGTCCGGAACCTGAAGCGGTTTGCGGCCAATTTTGCCGACGAACCCCTTTTGAAGATTCCAACGCCTTACCCCGAACTGTGCCAGCCCAACCTCATCGTCATGGAATACGTCGAGGGCATCCGGATCACCGAACTGAAGCGGCCCGAAGACTTGCCTTTGGCCCCCGATGAGTTCAGCTCGCTGGGCATGCGCATCCTCATTCGATCCATCTTTGAACACCGCTTCTTTCACGCCGATCCGCATCCCGGCAACTTCCTGGTGACCCCCGACGGAAAGGTCTGTCTTCTGGACTTCGGCATGATGGGATACATCGAGGCCGGCCGGATGGAAGAGTTGCTCTCCTTTTTTGTGGGTGTCGTGACTCAGAATTCGGAGATGCTGGCCGATTCCCTGCTTCGAGCCGGTCTGGTGCCCCCAAATCTGGATGTAAAGGCATTGCGCAGGGACCTGGACATGCTGCTGAGCCAGTTTGCCCACGCATCACTCTCCGAACTGCGCATGGACCTGCTGATTCAGTCGGTCACCGAGACGATTCTTCGCCACAAAGTGACTATGCCCGCCGACTTGATGCTGGTGGGCAGGGCCATGGGCACCATGGAAGCCATTGCGCGACGCATCAATCCGGAGTTTGTCCCCATTCAGCAAGTGCAACCTATGCTGATCTCCACCTTCCTGCGCCATGGACTGGACCCCAGTCAGGCAGCGGGAAAGTGGGTGGACTCTCTATTCGGCTGGGAAACTCTGTTCCACAAACTGCCCGGTGACGTCGCCGAAGTCATGCGCAGGCTGAAAGAGGGCGAACTGGTCGTGCGCCACGACGAGCGCCAGGCCAAAGCCCAGCGGCTGGAAGCCAATCGCCGCACGAACCGGGCCGTGGGCGCTGCCTTTGCGTTGGGCGGTGTGGCCGTAGCCATAGCAGCCGAAACTTCGGGTGTGGCCCCACCATGGCTCTCCATAACCGCTGCTTCGATCTCCACGCTGGTGGGCATCTGGGTGTTTTTGGGGATGCTGCGATCGGGGGGGATGTAACCGGATCGTCTCGGCCTACCTTCGGGCCCCAGGAATCACACGTATTCAGGGGCGAACTCGGGCACCACGCTGGCCGTCTCGGGAAAGATATTGCCCCGGGCCAACAGATCATAGGGGTCCAGGATCGTCTTCACCGCCCGCATCGCCAAGAGGAACTCCGGAGGATACATGTAGGGCAGGAAGTCTCGCCGGGTCTTGCCGATGCCATGTTCCCCTGACACCGTTCCACCCAATTCCACGGCCTTTCGGCACCAGATGTGCGCCAAAAGCCGCAGTCGAGCCAACTCGCCGGGATCGCGACCACGCATGAAGATATGCGGGTGCGAGTTCCCGATGTGGCCATATCTCACCAACAAATCCACACCCGCCTGAACTGCGGTCTCTTCCACGAACCACATCATCTGCAACATGGCCGGAGCCGGAACCGCAAACTCCGTGGAGACCTTCAGGCCGCCAGCCGCGTGGAAGGCCGCTGCCAGACCATTACACGTCTCTGGGATGTGGTGCCGAAGATCTCGCAGCCAGGCAATCTCGCTGGCGGTCTCGCCCACCACCGTTTCGTCCAGCAACGCACCATACTTCTGCAGGCCAGCCAGGTCATCGGCGACCCGCTCCTCCAGTGTCCGGTCACGAACGTCGAACTCCAGATAGAGCATGGCGGCCCCAGCCAGAGGCAAGGGTGGAGGTTTGGGGTGGCTCTTCAGCAACTGCAGGGCTTGCCCATCAAACAGTTCAACACACCGGGCATTGAGGGGGCGCAGCGGTCCCATCCTTAGTGCACTGGCCGCTTCCAAAGCGTCTGCCAGCGTTCGGAAGAAGACCATGGCCCCCCAGAATGG
>CAYTWV010000762.1:0-2085 GCA_964442235.1 uncultured Myxococcales bacterium
GCTCAAGTCTCTGTCTGATATGATCAAGGGAAAGCAGGGGCGCTTCCGCCAGAACCTGCTGGGTAAACGAGTCGACTACTCCGGCCGTTCCGTGATCGTCGTGGGCCCCGAACTGAAGTTGCACCAGTGCGGTCTGCCCAAACTTATGGCCTTGGAACTGTTCAAGCCCTTCGTTTACAACCAACTCGAAGAGCGTGGCTACGCCAATACCATCAAGGCGGCCAAGAAGAAGGTCGAGCGCCAGGAACCCGAGATCTGGGACATCCTGGAGGACGTCACCCGGGAACATCCGGTCCTGCTCAACCGAGCCCCCACGTTGCACCGCTTGGGCATCCAGGCCTTCGAGCCGGTGCTCATCGAGGGCAAAGCCATTCAGATTCACCCCCTGGTCTGCGTGGCCTACAACGCCGACTTCGACGGTGACCAGATGGCCGTGCACGTGCCGCTCTCGCTGGAAGCCCAGCTCGAGTCCCGCGTGCTCATCCTCTCCACCAATAACGTGCTCTCGCCAGCCAGCGGCACCCCCGTGATCGTCCCCACGCAGGACATCGTGTTGGGGCTCTATTACATGACCCGTGAGCGTCCCTTCGCCAAAGGGGAAGGCACCCGGTTCTATGGTTTGGAAGAAGTGCGCATGGCCTACGATCTGGATGCGCTGCACCTGCAGGCCCGCATCAAGGTCCGGCTTCAGGGCGGATTGGTCGAAACCACCACCGGCCGAGTGCTGCTTTCGGAAGTGATGCCCAAGGGCGTCCCGTTCAAAGAATACAACCGCGTGCTGGACAAGAAGAGCCTGGCCAAACTGCTGGACAGCGTTTACCGACAGTGCGGTTCGAAAGACACCGTCGTGTTGGCTGACCGCCTCCGTACGCTGGGTTACACGTTCGCCACACGCGCCGGTATTTCCATCTGCATCGACGACATGGCGATTCCCTCGGTGAAGGAGCCCCTGGTTGCGGCAGCGCAAGACAAGGTGCTGGAAGTTTACAACCAGTACAGCGAAGGTCTGATTACCGACGGCGAGCGCTATAACAAGATCGTCGACATCTGGGCCAAAACCACCGACGCCATCGCCGACTCCATGATGAAGGAAATCGCCAAAGAGGTCGTGACCAACGACAAGGGCGAGACCAAGGAGATGCAGAGCTTCAACGGCATTTACATCATGGCGGACTCCGGCGCCCGAGGTTCGCAGGCGCAGATGCGCCAGTTGGCCGGTATTCGTGGTTTGATGGCCAAACCGTCGGGCGAAATTATCGAGACTCCCATTACCGCCAACTTCCGTGAAGGCCTCACGGTGTTGCAGTACTTCATCTCCACCCACGGCGCCCGAAAGGGGTTGGCCGATACGGCCTTGAAGACGGCCAGTTCCGGGTACCTGACCCGACGACTGGTGGACGTCGCCCAAGACGTGGTGGTCAAGGAGATCGACTGCGAGACCATCGAAGGCATCGAAGTCAAGGCGCTGCTGGAAGGCGGCGAGATCGTTCAGCCTCTGCGGGAACGTATCCTGGGTCGTGTGGCCCTGGAAGACATCTATGACGATTACACCGGCGAATTGCTGGTCTCGGCCAATACCGAGATCGACGAAGAAGTCGTGGAGCGTCTGGACACCGCCGGCGTGGAACGCGTCCGCATTCGATCGGCACTGACCTGCCGTACTCGTAACGGCGTCTGCTGCCTCTGCTACGGCCGAGATCTGGCCCGTGGCAAGCTTGTAGACGTGGGCGAGACCATCGGTACTATCGCCGCCCAGTCCATCGGCGAGCCGGGCACCCAGCTCACCATGCGTACGTTCCATATCGGTGGTGCCGCTGCCGGTACTGCGGAACAGAGCCAGTTGGAAGTGCGTACGGGCGGTGTGGTGCAGTTCCACAACCTTCGAACCCTGGAGCGCAGCGACGGCACTCTGGTGGTCATGAACCGTAACGGCGAAGTCCGGATCGTGGATGTGAATGGCCGTGAAAAAGAGCGGTACATGATCATTTACGGTGCCCGCCTGGGCGTCAAAGAGGGCGAGGAAGTGCAGCCCAAGACGGTGATTGCGAAGTGGGACCCCTGGTCCATCCACTTCCTGGCAGAAGT
>CAYTWV010000763.1:0-2084 GCA_964442235.1 uncultured Myxococcales bacterium
CATCATGATGTCCATCAGCACCAGATCGACGAGTTCTTCGGATTGCACCAGTTGCAGGGCTTGGACACCATTGGCTGCTTTGATGGGGACCATCCCCCTTTCGGTCAACAACCGAGAAACGGCAAAAGTGGTGCGCATATCGTCGTCCACCACCAGGATTCGCTTGCCCTTCAAAAGCAAGTCGGTTTCGTGCAGGCTGCGGATGATCTGCATCTTCTTCTCGGGCAACGAACTGACCATCCGGTGCAGGAACAGGGTCACTTCATCCAGAAGTCGCTCTTGGGAACGTACGTCCTTGATGACAATGGACTGTGCCTTTTCGCTAAGGTCCATTTCTTCTTTTTGAGTAAGGTTGCGGGAAGTATGCACAATGACCGGCGGCAACTCCAGACCCTCTGATTGGGCGCGGCTGAGCAATTCGGCGCCATCCATGTCGGGCAGTCCCAGGTCCAGGACAATGCAGGAATAGCAGTTATCCCGAAGCTTCTGCAGGGCCTCGGCCCCGCTCGACGCCTCTTCCAATTTCACCTGGCCATTGCCCACCAACTTGCGGACGTTCTCCCGCATGGCGGGGTCGTCTTCCACAAGCAGAACGTGTTTGACCTTCTGGGAAGCCGTCTGCTCCAATTTGGCGAGGACCTGGTCCAGTTGGGCCCTGTTGATGGGTTTGGTGGCGTGGCCCACGGCTCCTTTTCGCAGGGATTCCGTGGTGGCCTCGGCGGCAGAGATCACGTGCACAGGAATGTGACGGGTTTGGGTGTCCTCCTTGAGGGCCGAAAGCACACTAAGGCCGTCCATTCCTGGCAATCGCAAATCCAGCACCACTCCGTTTGGTCTAAACTGCTGTGCCGTCTTAAGTCCGACGTCACCCGAACAAGACGTAAGGCACTTGAACCCACGGGCATGGCAGGTATCCATGATGATCTTTGCGAAAACCGGGTCGTCTTCGACAATCAGGATCACGGTATCCGAGTCTTGCAGATTCTCACGGTCGTCGGGCAAGGTCCACTGGGGTTCATTGGGGGCATTCCTTGAGGTCAAGGGAAGCCGGACCGGGTCGGCAGCGTGGGGCGCTGTACCAGCCAGGTCCGCCTTGGGGGCCACGTCACTGGCTTGAAGGGTTACGGGGATGACCAGAGTGAATACCGAGCCCTTACCCAGGCCGCTTTCCAGCAAGATCTCACCGCCCAGCAACGAGGCTAACTCCCTGGAAATGGAGAGGCCCAGACCCGTACCTCCAAAGCGGCGCGAGGTCCCACCATCGGCCTGGCGGAAGGCATCGAACACGCTGGCGTGGTTATCCTGGGCAATCCCAATTCCGGTGTCCCGGACCTCAACGGCCATAGCCGGAGCGCTGCCCAAGGCAACCCGAGTCAGACCGAGTGTGGACGGGGCCAACTTGAAGGTCACCAGCACCGATCCCAGTTGTGTGAACTTGATGGCATTGGAGACCAGATTTCGGATGACCTGCTCCAGCCTGGCACGGTCAGAGACCAACTCCACGGGCGCATCGGGAGCTACCACCACATCAAATTCCAGCTTCTTTTCGGCAGCCAACGGGCGGAAGGTCCGCTGCAAGCGGGTTGCCATCTCGGCGACAGGCACTTTGCCCAAGTGAAGTTCAAGGCGACCGGCTTCCACTTTGGCCAGATCCAGCACATCGTTGATCAGGTTCAGCAGGTCACTGCCACTGCCGTAGATCACGGATGCCGATTCGACCTGGTCTGGGGTCAGGTTTCCCTCACGGTTTTCCGAGAGACTTCGTGCCAACAGCAACACGCTGTTGAGCGGTGTGCGCAGTTCGTGGGACATGTTTGCCAGAAATTCGGACTTATAACGGCTGGCCACGGTCAGTGCTTCGGAGTTCTTCTGGGCCTGGGCTCGTGCTTCCTCCACCTCTCGTTTCTGGCGCTCCAGCAACTGGTTCTTTTCACGCAACTCTTCGCTGGCGACGACCATCTCTTCCTGCTGGGTTCGAAGAGCCTCCTCGGAGACCCGAAGGCGACTGGTCTGGTCCTCCAACTCCTCGTTGGCCGTCTTCAGTTCTTCTTCTTGAGCCCTCAACTCCTCGGTCATTTGCTGGG
>CAYTWV010000764.1:0-2084 GCA_964442235.1 uncultured Myxococcales bacterium
CGTACTGGGTGGGGCGCTGGTCCACGAATTGGATGTTGATGCCCTGGTAATAAGATTGCGCCCTCTGGACGATGCGCTCTTTGATTGTCCCGGCCACGGCGTACAGACCGAAGTCCTCAAAGGCGTCGTCGAAGCTGGGCAGGAACTTAACAAAAACGAGCTGCACGGGTTGCCGCACCCGCAGGGTCACCGGCAGGCCCTGGCCCCGGTAGGACTGGTTTCCAAAAAAGACGACGGGTGTGGCGAAGCCCACAAAGGTGCCTGGAATCAGGCCAAAACCTTGAGGATTGCCCTCTGAATCATGAGTAATGCGAAGAACAAAGTCCATTTGTGTATTGGACTGGAACGAATCGGGGAAGAGCACCACGGCGTTCTGGCCGGTCAATGGGATGCTGGCACCATCCGGGGTGGTAAGAGTCCCTTGCAACTCCAGCACCGTCGCCAACTCGTCAACGGGGTTGCCGGGCAAAAATCCCGCACCGGTGACCGAAAAGATCTGGCCTCGACGAATCTGACCTGGGGCCAGTGCTTCAATGGATGCGGGCAGCAATTCCAGGGTGGCTGATGTGGGCTCTGATTGTGTCTGAGGCCCATTTTGGGGGTAGTTCACGGCCCGAACCAAACCTGTGAAGGTGCCCGGATACAGGGAAAGTTTGTCCGGAGTCATGGCAAACGTTGCGTGGGTGCGGTCGGAGACGGTCAATGGAATCTCAAGGTCCGTCACTTGTTGCACACCCTGGGGCGAGGGGATATCGAATTGGCCCGACAGCAGCATGGCCGACCGGCACTCGGGGGGCAGCAGGAAGCCGTCGCCCTCCAGGACGACCAGGTCGCCCAGGTGAAAGGCGGTGGGGGCCAACTGCAGGATTTGCGGGGTCAAGGACGCTGCTGCCCGAAGTTCTACGGGCAAGGTGCTTTCATCCTTCTTTTTGGAATCGGCCAGCCGGCGTGTGGCTTTCAGGGTCCCGGAAAACGGCTCTTGGGAAGCGATGAGTGCGTCGATGAACGGGGCAGACAGGGAAAGAGTCGCCGTGCCGGAATCCAGCACTTCGGCGGTGCCGCCGACCTTCAGCGTCTCAGAGCCGACTTCACCCTCAATCTGGATGGTCAGGGTTCCCATATCGGTAAGTGGGAATCCAAAACCCTTTACGGTCAACGTGGAGCCTGGCACCAGAAGTTCGGGGCTGACCCCGTCCACGCCGAAATCGGGCGAAGTGCTGGTTGCGCCACTTCCACACGCCATGGCCAGCATGCAGCACAAAAGCAGCGCAGGCCGTGAAATGGGGAGGAGGGGACCAGACATGAGTTCACCCAAGCCGAGGGCCACCAAACCGATTCGTCCACGATGGGTGGGTGGCAGACGTGGCCTTCGTAGCGGATTTGGGTATACCACGCAGCGGTTGTGCGGGCAACAGGCAGGGGGTGCAACGGGATGTCGGGCCAGTCGTCTAGCGCCTGGGGTCCTCGGGGTTTTCGATGACCTTGCCAAGGCGGTGGCGAACGATGGTGCCTTCCAGCAGATACAGGACATCCTCGGCGATATTGGTGGCGTGGTCGGCAATGCGTTCGATAAGGCGGGAAATGCTTGCGATGCGAAGCAGCGACTCTGTGCGCTCGGGATGCTCTTTGATGGCCCGCTCCACGGCCGGGTAGATGCGGCGGTGGGCCTCATCGACCTCCTGGTCCAAAGCGCAAACTCGATAGGCTTCTCGGCCATCCAAGTGAATCAACGCGTGCAGGGACATGCTGAGCATCTTTCGGGCGGTGGCCGACATACTTTCGAATTCTGCGGGGATTTCAACTTCCGGATGGTCGGCCAGATAGGCGGCCCGTTCAGCCATGCTGACAGCCAGGTCGCCGATGCGCTCCAGGTCGTTGTTCATCTTCAGGATGGAGACAATCAGACGAAGGTCGATGGCTACGGGCTGGTAGAGCGCCAGCACTTTCAGGCACTCTTCCTCCATGTCCACTTCCATCTGGTCGATGAGTTGGTCGCCGTCGACCACGGAGCGGGACAGAGCACCGTCTCTTCGAAGCAAAGCGTCAACGGCTTGATCGACGGCCCGTTGAACGGTTTCGCCCAG
>CAYTWV010000765.1:0-2081 GCA_964442235.1 uncultured Myxococcales bacterium
CGACGTTAAGCATGGACAGATTACCCCCCCAGAGACCGGTGAGATTCGCCCTCTACGGCGCGGCCGTGGGAGCCACTTTGTTCGCTGCGGGTATAGTGGGCTGGCTTTGTGCTTTGGCAGCTGGCGTGGAGCAAGACACTTCCACGACGGGGATAGCGGTCTTGGCTCCGCTGTACATTGCGACCTTCGCACTTGCTGGTGGCACGATCGGGTTACTGTGGCGATGGCACTCGAACGTGTTTGGCGCGATCCTTGTGGGTGTAGCTGGCACCGGCGTGGTACTTGCGGGCTGTGCACTGCTGGCGGTCTACATTGTCCTCCGGACGCAACCCGAAAGACTCGATGTCTCTGCATCCGATGTTCTGGTGCTTTCGGCAGTTGCGATTGCTGCTGGGACACTTCTCGGTCTTCGATTGAGGAGAATTGCTTAACAATGCCCCTGCACCTGCCACTGAACCGCGCCGCTTCGCCATGCGGTCCACTGGCAGGTGAGGGCAGCGTTGGAGCTAAGAAAATGATAACGGTATTAGGAGTACACGAAGTCGATGCCCCGGAAACTTGTCACCTCGTAGAGGCACGACTCGACCCACCCGACGAGGATTTCGACTGGGGGCAAGTCACACAGGAAGAACCAGGACAACCCGAGGACAACTGGCAGGTTCCGTGGGATGAACAACCACTAGATGAAACCGGAGAGCGATGGGCGTTCTTCTTCCACTACCTCGATTTGAACCGCGGTCTAAAGACCCCAGAGGGAACCGTGGCCTTGCCACAGCCGTCACCATTGCCGGAACACCTGAGGGAAATCAAATATGAGGAGCCATGAGGCTCCAACCAGCCAGTCCACCGGACGGCAAGAAGCCGCCGCCGGTGACCGGCAACGTTGGGCCAACAGACGACCATCGATGATCAGAGACTGGGTTAACAGAGACGACGGGAAATGGTACCGGGTCGGCAACAGGGCTTGGGCGTACTCGAAGCAGCAGGCTACTTCGTGGCTGCCACAGGGCGGACCGGTAACAGATTACAGGGTGGATGTGAAAGGCAAGGGTGCCATGTCGCGGCGAGTGCTTGTATCCTGCTGTTGCTGGGGACTTATCCTGCTCTTCACGTGTAGGGGCCAAGGCGTCTTTGAAACCGAACTTGGCCAGGATCACGGTGAGGGGAACTCGGTGCGTGCAGGCGAGAAGGCAGGCGAGGGGAGTACGCCGAGGTCAGACGCCGTGCAGGGGGCAACGGAGGAAGGCGGCCAACCCCTGCGATTGACGATAAGCCCTGCCGTGTCGCCTCTTACCGCGAAGTCCCTCATGTTGAGAGTGTGTCTCGAAAATGTCTCCAATGACGAAGTGAGGATCCTCCGACCAACCGCCTTTGCGAATAGGTACGTCCCTTTCTGGTTTTACCTGTTTATGACTTCGTCAAGTGGCCACCCAGTGCCAGCTAAGTGTGGAGGGAGTCTCGATCTGCGTGGCGACCGCGTGTATCTCACCCTCGGACCGAAAGAGGGCTTCTTCTTTGTGCTTGATCTGCAGCACTACGAGATCCCCCAACCCCTAGAGGAAGGCAAGTACCGGATCAAAATGGTCTACGTCAATGGGTATGGGAAGGACTGTTTCATAGGCAAAGTCGAGAGCAACGCGCTCTACGTCGAGGTAGTTCGTGCTGGCGGAAGCTGACGCCGGTCTCGAACGGTTCCGTTCCCACAAAAGTAACCACACCCGCAATGACGCGAAGAATGCTATATATGGCTGTTTGGGCTGCGGGATTCGCCGTCGTGGGCGTAGAGGCGTTCAGAGCCTACGCGTTCACCAGAGCGGTATGGGTCTGTTACTTCGAATCTGACTTCTGCCGTTTCTGGTACGTTCGGCCTGTCCCGGTATCGATGCCGTGGGCATGCGGCATCTTCGGCCTTCTCTTGGGTTGTCTAGGCCTGTTGCCCGGAACCAGAGACGTGGGCTGATGCGAAGGCTGGAGTCAATCTGGACCCAACCCCCGGCTCCAGCGACCGGAGTACCGCGCTGAGCCAATCGTTCGGCCAGAGAAGTGACATGAGAGAGACGATTCTATGCATGGCAGTACTC
>CAYTWV010000766.1:0-2072 GCA_964442235.1 uncultured Myxococcales bacterium
CCAATTCACGCATTGCCTCCAGAGCCGAGGGCGGGCGTTCATCCCGGTTCTTGGCCAGCAGCCGCATGATGAACGACTCCAGCCGGGGATGCAGGGTCTTCGAGCGCATCCGATCCGATGGTTCTTCCGGGCGGTCGTGATAGTGGCGCCTCATGTATCCCGTGGGCGAACTGGCCGAGAAGGGATGACTTCCCGTTAACATCTGATAGAACATCACCCCGACGGAATACAGATCGCTTCGAGCATCCACCTCGCCACCAACCACCTGCTCCGGGGACATATAGGCGGGCGTGCCCACCACTCGACCGGCCTGGGTCAGCGGCTCGGAACCAATCAACTTCGAATGGGATTTGATCAGCCCAAAATCCAGCACCTTCACAAAATCCGCTTCGTCGGGATTGGAGGTGACCCGGATGTTGCCCGGCTTCAAGTCCCGGTGGATCACGCCCTGGTTATGCGTGACGTTCAAGCCGGCCAGGATCTGCGAAATGATCCGAATGGCACGCCGCTGTTCGATTTGGCCACCGTGTTTCAACAGCGTCGACAGGTCGTATCCCTTTACATACTCCATGGCCAGGAAGTAGGTATCGCCGTGGGGGCCAAAATCGTGCACGTGGACCACGTTGGGATGGTTGATCTGCCCCAAGGAGCGGGCTTCTCGCTTAAAACGCTCCAAGGCTGTAGGGTCTTTGGCCAACCCGGGCCGCAGGACCTTCACCACGACTTCTCGGGCCACGTCCTCTTGCACAGCCAGATAGACCGCCCCCATTCCGCCAACGCCCAGCGTTCGAAGAATGCGGAACTTGCCCCCAACCGTCGCACCTATCAGGGGGTCTTGCTCTCCCGTCGGGTTATAAGGGGGTACAGTCGGGCCAGTCACGTCAACCACCTCTTTGGCTCTGCCCCGGAACTATAGAGGCCAGACCGCAGCACAGTCAACGCCTTCGTCGCCCACGGGTGTGATCGGCGGCGTGGCAATTCCCGGCGGGTTGGGGCTTGGGGAAGGGGCAGCCGCCACTTCCCCATTGGCAATCCCACTGCGAAGCCACCGTAGAGAGCGAAAAGGAAGGGGCCAGGGGAAGACCTCTTCCCCTCCCAGGCGCGGCAGCGGTCCTTCGCCACGCATGCAGTACTGCTTTCCCTGCTCCGCTGCCGGGCACGGCGGGGGCGAGGGATCGCCCCCGTTATCCCCCGTTAGAGCAGTGCGGAGGCTTCGCCGTAGGGCATCATCGGAGACGGGGCTGTCGGCCCCTTCTCCGATCCTCTTCCCCGCATGAGCTGCGGCCGTCCCAGTCGCAACAGATCTCTGCAGCTAGTTTGCCACGCCGTGGATCACACCCTGCGCCCACCGGCGCCCACCGCCTACGGAAGCCCCAACGGCAAATCGATGCACTCCCCATCCACAAGAGCGAAGCAAGTCAGGGCGGTATAATCGTCATTCATGAGTTCATCAGTCAACATGTCATAAACAACCCAAGAGTTGATATTGAAGCCAGCCATGACGCAAAGATCGGCCTCCGCCCCGTTAGACAGTGCCTCTTTCCAGCACAGGTAGCCCAGGTTGTCGCCCCCTGGGGTGGCCGGGTGCAGACCAACTACAATGACCGGCGCAGCACAGACCTCGTCTTCCAACACGGGTAGAGCAGATAGCTTGGTACAGCCCTCGCACTGACTTCCAGCCAAGCCACCCGGTAGCTCATTACGAACAAAATGCATCTTCTTATTCTTCATATCGAGAACGAAAACCTTAACCTTAGGTGGAAACTTGTGCTTTTCGCAAGCTGCCGGCTGCAGCCAAGGACACGGCTTCGTCGGGTCACAATATTTTCCAAGCGTCAATTCCGCTGCCTTGTCCTTCCAGTACACGCGAAGTAGAACTGCATCCTGAACACCTCCTTCCAGGCACTGTGGCACGAAGCAAGGCTCCTTGCCGAAGCCTTGCGCTTGAGTCAGGTACACGCCGTGCTCCCCAATCATTTCCCCGAGGTCACCAGAGCCGCATGACTTCACTGGTACTCCGCCAGGGAGATACCCCTCGTCAGCGGACTGGCAGACTCCGGGGTCCCACGGGA
>CAYTWV010000767.1:0-2070 GCA_964442235.1 uncultured Myxococcales bacterium
GCTCTTGTATAGCGCCGTGTCATCGCTGCCGACCAGCCCCCCGTCCCCGTCGAATGCCAGATCTTCGGACGCCACCACGCCTGGCACCAACTCCAGGACAAAGGGCCCCGAGGGCAGATTGTCGCACTCGGGCGGCGTAACCACTTCGGTAGAATCCTGCGGGTTCATATCCCCCAAATCGGTTGGAGCATCCACCGCTTCCAGGTCCCCGAGCCCATCGGGCCAAACGACATCGGGCACGTGCGTATCGGGCAAAGCCGCATCAGGCTGAAACACATCCAAATCCGCAATGCCGTCTTGTGGGCGCAGGTCCGTGGGCCCCAAATCGGGGCGGACATCCACCGGAACAGGGACGTCCTGCAAGCCCAAATCAGACCGTGTGTCGTCCGAATGGCTCTCTTTCCCCGTACAGCCTCCCAGCGCGACCCCTACGGCAAGAACCAGCACCCCGGCCTGGAGTCCCGTCGCCCTGCGCCGACTTCGCAGCCCACGCAATACGAAAAGAACCGCCAGCATCAGCAGCCAATGCCCCCCGGGAAGTGAACGAGACGATGCACTACATCCCGAACCGGACTTGCCCGACGAGTCGGGTTGTGTAGAGACGTCCGACTTACCCCCGGTATCTACAACAAGATCCTGGGGTTTCGGGCCCAGATCCTGGGCTGCGGTGTCTTCCAAATCGGGTTGAGTCCCCTCATCTTCCCCAAGATCGTGGGGGTTTAGATCCGGGAGATGAACGTCCGTTACCACTTCCTCATGCACGTCTTCCTCGTGCACGTCCACGACATCGGGCTCCGGTTCGGGGTTGCCCGGAACACACTGACCAGAGGCACAGGTTTCCCCCTCCGGACACTCGCCGCAACTGCCCTTGCACCCGTTTGAACCACATTCAAGACCGTCACAGTCCGGTATGCAGGCCAAATTGCAGGCCTTGGGGAACTCACCTGTTGGGTCCGCTTCGCCCGTGGTACCGCAATTGTAGTACTTGGCATTGTCGTCCCAGCCGCAAGGCCCCAACGAGGCACAGGCCTGCTCTTGGGGCTGCCCCCCATCGCAATAGCGCAGCGTCTCGCCGTCGCAGCATCCCTGGTACGTCAGCCCGCCACACGCCTCGATGCACTGCCCCGATTCACACGCCCAGCCCACCGGGCACTCGCCACAAGAACCGCCACATCCGTCGTCCCCGCAAGCGTTGGTCCCGCACGCAGGCACACAACATTGTCCATAGGGGGTGCAGGCCTGCCCGTCGGGACACTGGCCACACGACGATCCGCAGGCCGAAGTCCCGCACTGGCGTCCCTGGCACCATTGATCACACCAGGCCGTGCAGACTTTGGGCAACAGCCCCGAAGGCTCGGCCTCGCCGGAACTTCCGCAGGAATAGTTCCCGGCCTCGCCATTCCATCCGCAGGAAGGGCTTCCCAGACAGTCGGTCTCTTCCACCAGGGTCGCCGTGCACCGTTTTAGTACCTCGCCGTCGCAACACCCCGTCGTAGGAATGCCCAGACACGTCTCACCCTGGGCACAGATCTCAGCGCACACATCGCAGATGTCGGCACAACAATCCCCATATTTGAAACATTCGGTATCACAGAAACACCCGAAGGGCGACCCGCTGCCACAGCTTCCTTCACATGTCGCCGGCTGGCACATTCCCTCGAGGCACCCCTCTCCGTCGGGGCACACCCCGCACTCCCCCCCACATCCATCCGCTCCGCACATCGCCCCTTTACATTGGGGTTTGCACGGCACACAAACTCCCCCTTCGCACTCATCCGTTCCCTGACAGGAGCCACAAGTTCCGCCGCAGCCGTCGCTGCCGCAGTTCTTTCCCTCACAATTTGCGATACAGCACTTGTGATGGAAGCAGACCGCTGCTTCCTCTCCGCACGTGCCGCATTCCAGCCCGCAAAACGTTCCGCACTCCAACCCATCACACGTTGGCTCGGGTGGGCATGCCTCACAACTGAACCCGCACGTCGCCTCGCACGTGGCCACACAAGAGATGTCCCAAGAGTGGACACAGCACTCGGGGCGCGCCGCACAAACACACGCCTCGCACTCACAGCC
>CAYTWV010000768.1:0-2070 GCA_964442235.1 uncultured Myxococcales bacterium
GCAGACCGCAGTCACTCGCCCCTTCCCACGGCAAACCTGCAGCAGCAGATTGAGGAAAGCCTGAAGCGCGGCGCCCTGCTGCTGGCTTATGCGGCGCTGAAATCGAAGACTGCCGAAGAGCGGTTGTTGTGGGACGCCGAGTCCGGGCTGGTGTTGCAGGCCTGTTTCTGCTGGTTTCGGCGCACCTCGCCTCTTTGGAGTGCCCGTCTGCTCCAGATCGAATACACCCTTCCCAAAGCGGACAAACGCTCTCGAAATGCTGCCATGGAGCTGCTCGAAGAGTTTGCTCGTGGCGGACGTGAGTGGTTCGTGGCTACCCTGGACCTGCGCATGGACCTGATTCTAGCCGGACTGCGCCAATACCTGGGCGGCGTCAACCCCACCTCGCTGCCTCAAGCCATGGCCATTTCCAAGAACCCACTTCTGATCCAACTCGCCTCACTGTGCGCTTCCAACAAGGGGGCCCCCATGACCTCGCTCGACCCGGTGCTGTTCCAAAAGGCCCTCACCCTCAGAACCTCGGGGTTCTTCAAAGAGGTTGCCACGGACGTGGTGCTGGAAATCGCTTCCCGCGCCCAAGAGGTCTCTTTGAAACGCAACCAGGTGTTGTTCCAAGAGGGGGACCCACCCGATGGGCTCTATTTTGTTCTCTCCGGAGAACTGGACGTCTGGATGCACGGCCGAGTACTGAACCACATGATTCGAGGGTCGGTGCTGGGCGAAATCGCCCTGTTGGACAAGGGCCCAAGAACCGCAAAGCTGGTCGCGGCAGAGGACTCGTCGCTGCTGAAGATATCTTCGGGCCTGTTCGATGAAATCATGGAAACGTACCCTGGCGTGGCCAAAGGTGTCATTAGTACTCTAGTGGAGTACGTAAGGCGGCAATCCACGCCTCAAGACCCCTCACACGCTCCAAGCATGTCATTGTTCCAATTGTCGGAGACGTAGAAAGAGGGGGCGAAAAGCTCAGACAATAAGACTACTACTTCTGCTCTTCGTTCTTTTTGCCATGTTTGCTGGCGAACACGATGAATACGATGATCAAAACGGGCAGGCCAACGCCGACAATATTCATAACCATATCGTTAGACATTTTAATTCTCCAAATATTTGATTACTGCACACAATAAAGCAAGAACGATTCAGGAAGCCAGTGCAGAATCAACACAAGGAGGTTCACCGTCCGAATTTCCCAATCGGGCCAAAAAGACCACGGGATTACGGCCGGCCTGTCTGTCAAGGGCCAGCAAAACGTGGGAGCGCACGGCAGCGTCGCCAAGCGAGAGCCGGGCAAGCACCTGGATGCATGGATAATCGCCCTGCCACCACACGCCCCGCTCAAACTTCTGTGGGTCCGAAGCAGACTCAAAGGGGGTTCTTGCATCGCCACCGGTGCGACCAAATGCCGAGGCAGCATCCGACGACAGAAACGAAGGAAACGCCAGTTCGTTTTGAGAGGTGTCGTCTTTCAGGTCGTAGGGCAGGGACGCTGCAACCGAGAGTGCGGAATGGGACAACACAAGGAACAGGGCAATCACGCCATTGCGCAAGCCACTCGATTTCCGTTGGTTCACCCCTTGGGCCACAATCTCCCCCACCAGACCGCTGCATCTTAGTCTTGGGCGAGTCGGCAGGTCAAGGCCGTGATGCGCAGCGCCCACCCCGCTGGCGATGGCCAAGCATTTCCGTTGCCACCGAATTCCCCTGCCGGTATCCTGCGCCCCATCATCGCCCTGGCTGAAGTTCGGGCGGTCAGGAGTGCTATGACCAACAGAAATCGTGCAAAACTGGGTGTTTGGGCATTGGCCGTTGTGTTGTGTGCGGGCTGTGTGCAGCCCCCTAAGAATGGGACGGAAGAGGCCAAGAAGGCCCCTGCGGCCCCCACGGCACTTCCCGCAGCGGACCCGGCTCCGGCGCCTGAAGTCCAGCCAGTGGCTCAAGTCCCGCAAGTGGCTCCTGTTGCATCGCAGGGCACTCCGGCGGAGGCTGCGACTCCAGACCCGCAAAAACCGACGGCGCAAGCCCCGTCGGCCCAGGTCAAGCCTGGCCTGCAAGCCTTTGTGAAGAACT
>CAYTWV010000769.1:0-2069 GCA_964442235.1 uncultured Myxococcales bacterium
TCGGCGGCGTGGCACTGTGAGACGGGGGTTGAGGATCGCTTTCCCCGCTCCGCTACCGTGCCCGGCGGGGGCGAGGGATCGCCCCCGGACCCCCAAATGTTTTGTCTGTGGCTGGCGCCGAATTGCCCCAGCGGAGAAGGGGCCTGCAGCCCCTTCTCCGCACCTCTGCCCCTCGGAGTGGGGGACGGAAAGGGGCTCAGCCGTTAAGCCGCACTGGGCCCGCGCCAGGAATCGTGACCCTTTCGGGCGCAACTGTGCCATGATACGTTTGTCTCGTGCCCTTTTCCCTTGATAGGTGTCGACATGGATCCTACAACTTTAGCCATTGGATTGGTGTCGGGCCTTATCGGTTTTGCCTACTTCATGTACGGCAAAAAACAAAAGAAGGTCGTGCCTTTGGCAGCGGGGCTTATTATGTGCACGGTGCCATATCTGGTAACCGACAACTTGACGGTAGTGATTATCTGTCTGGTCGCCACGGTCGTTCCGTGGGTCATTAGGGTGTAGAGGCGGGGACAACGGAAAAATGGCGAAGTAAGGGACGTAAAAGGTAGGATCAGGGAGAGAACGATGGGATACAAGGACGATCTTCATGGCGTTGCAAATTTGCTAGATGCCTATCTGGAGGCCAGCATCCAGGGCACGCCGCCCGTTATTCACCAGCAGGCCATGCGTCAGAACATCCAGAACCTGGACTTGGAGCGACTTGCCCTTGAAGGGGGCCTGCACGGCGAGCGCCTGCAGCAGTTCCTGACCGACTATCTGGACACGACCACCCGGTTGCATCACCCGCACTTCATGGCCCATCAAGTTGCAACGCCCCACCCAAGCGGATCCTATGGTGCCCTGGTGGATGCCCTGACCAACAACGCCATGGCCATCTACGAGATGGGACCTGGGGCCGCCAGCGTCGAGTATTTTGTGGTGAACTGGATGTTGCGACATGCCGGGTGGACGCCTGCGCCACTAGAGGAATTGAAGGCTCGGCACAACGAGCCATTTGGAGGCGGGCTGCTGACCCACGGCGGCTCACTGGCGAACCTGACGGCGCTGCTGATGGCTCGTAATCTGGCAGCACCCGAGTCGTGGCAGAAGGGCGTCCCGAAGGATTTGGTGGTACTTGCGGGACCCCCAGCGCATTACTCTTTGTCACGAGCCGTATCGATTCTGGGTCTTGGCCAACAGGCCCTGGTTGCCCTGCCTGCCGACGCATACGGGGTTGTGCTGCCCGACCGGCTGGAGGATGTCTATAGCGACCTGCAGCGCCAGGGCAAACGCGTCATGGCCGTGGTGGCCAACGCCTGCCAGACCGCTGCCGGATTGTACGATCCGTTGAAACCCATGGCGCAGTTTTGCCGGCGTCATGGCTTGTGGCTGCATGTGGATGGGGCCCACGGTGCGTCGGCGCTGCTAAGTCAGACCCATCGGTTCCGCCTTGATGGACTGGAACTTGCGGACTCGCTGACCTGGGATGCCCACAAGATGCTGCGAGCGCCGGTGCTTTGTGCGGCGTTGCTGACCCGGGACCACCGGAATCTGGACCATATCTTCTCTCAGGACGCCCCGTACCTGTTTCACCAGAAAGACGAACCGGGCATCGACTTCGCCCACCGCACCGTCGAGTGCACCAAGGCTGGCCTGGGACTGCGCTTTTTTATGGTTCTGGGGGCCATGGGCGAGCAGGCTTTGGGCCAGTATGTGCAGCGCCAGTATGATCTTGCGGCACAGGCCTGGCAGTTCCTTGGCACCCAAGGCGACCTTGAGATGGGGCCTTTGCCGCAAAGCAATATTCTCTGTTTCCGGGTCCAGGGAAGCGACGCCCTGCAACTGGCCATACGAGATCAGATGAATCGAGAGGGCAGTTTCTACCTCTCCTCGACGCTGCTGGCAGGTAAGCGCTATCTGCGAGCGGTGCTGATGAATCCGGAAACGACCATGGCCCACATCGAGGCGTTGGCCCACAAGGTCCTGGGGCTGGCAAAGCAGTTGATTATTACGTGAGGTCCGTGGCCCAGGGAGCATCGTTCCTCGGGGTTGAGGTGCGGAGAAGGGGCCGACAGCCCCTTCTC
>CAYTWV010000770.1:0-2069 GCA_964442235.1 uncultured Myxococcales bacterium
CGCCCCCGCCTTCTCTTTGGGTTCCACTGCAGCGGCTACGGCACGCAGGAAATCCAACCCATCGGTGCGAAACTCCTTGGATGCCCCCACCGCTTCGACCATGGAAGCCAGCCAGTATCGCTTTGTGGGTTCGGCCAACGCCCCCGGCTTGCTCCATTCCTGGCGCAACGCCTTCATCACAGGTGCGGCCTCGGCCGGTGTCGCCGGCCCAAGATTCACCATCAACGACCAGGCCAGATAGAACTTCTCGGGCTTCGAGAAATCCGCCGTTTGAACCAGCGCCTTAAGCCGTTCTCTAAGCTTCTTCCCAGCGGGCGTGAACCGGAACTGCTCATGAGACTGAAGCGTGTACAGGTATTCGGCCCATTCCGGTTCGGTGACGGCCCGATATGCCACGTCCGCTACCAATTCGGCCAATTCGGGGACCATTCGGCCGGTATAGGCCGAGTATCCGTAGCCTGATGCGTAATTCAGGCCTGCATTCAGCCGGCCACTGGCCGTCTCATCAAGTTTGCCTTTGGCCTTAAGCGCTTCCTCGATCCACCCTTGGGCGACTTTCCTGGCCTCTTCCGGGCGCATGGCGCTTTCCAGGGCCGCAAGGTATCGCTGATGAGCCGACGAATACGATAGCTGGGGCTGGTCGCTCCACACTTTGGCCGCTTTGACCAGAGCGTCTCCATCCCAAGTCCGCAGGAACAGGTCAAGCCGGTAGCTCTGGATCCATTCCGTGGCGTTCGGGTCACTTCCGAAGCGCTTTTCCAGTTGCTCCAGTCTCTCCAGCAGTTCCTCGGGGTCACCATCATACATGGAGTACGAGATCAGCCCCTGCTGCACCCCCAGGTCATCCGGATACTTGCTGGCCAGTTCCAGCCTTAACAACAGGCCTTCATCTCGGCGGTTGGCGGTATCCAAGGCCTGAGCCCTTAATTCGCCCCACTGGGCGCCGCCTCGCTCGGGGGCCACCGCTGGTTGGAACAGGGGTTCCAGCGAATCGACAAACCGAATCAGCGGCTCCCCACGAAGGAACTGCTGTGCCTGGCGATGAAGATAGGTTGCCACATAGGCACTTCCAGGCAGGGGGAAGTCGGTCCAAAGTCGGGCCAGCTTCACAACCAGCGCTTCGATCTCGGTGTGTTTGCGTGCAAGCCCCAACAAGGCCAGCCGAAGCCACTGGTTCAGAACCTTGTTCGGATTGGCCTTCGCCAACTGCTCCAGTTGCTCCAACGCCTTGTCGAAACGCCCCAAATTGCATTCGGCCGCAACAAGAACCAGCAAATCGGCATTCCCCGCCTTGCCGGCCGCCACCTTCTCTTTGGCGGTTGCGACCCCGGGGGCAGGCGCTTCAAAGACGACCGCACGCTCCAGCGACGCCTTCAGCGCCGAGAATTCGGATTCCGCAGCCGTAGCCTCGAAGGCCGTCCACTGCCACTCATGCTGATACGTGACCCGGCCCTTGGCATCACTTGACTGCAACAGGGCCGGAAGCCAGACACCACCCACCTGGGCGAACTTCTGAACTTCCGTGGTGGAAACCAGTTCGCCCGCTCGATAGGAGCGCATCTTGACGGCCAGTCCCTTGGCCGGGTCAATCTCGATCTGATCCAAACTGTCGACTTTCGAGGGGGCCTGGGGGCGCAATTCCAGCACCACCAGTCCCTCTTTTCGAATCACTTTGACATCATAACCATAGAAGTACAAATGAGGCTCTCGGAACAAGTAGTTCGAATTCTGGTACTCGCTGCCCAGACCGTCATCGGCCCCTGCATCCCACACCCGAGCCGCACCAAAGGACTCGTTCAGCAGCCCCTTCTTCCCTTTCTCGAACCAGGTCGTGGTCGCACCGGCGTTCGTCGAGATCCGGGTAATCGACCAACGACCGGGGGTTACCACCGATAGCTTTTCTTCCCGAGAATAGGGTGCCTTGGAACCCGCCGTGAAGTAGGTTGCCTTTTCGGTCACTCGCATACCGGGCTGTTGGCGCAACCAGGCCAGTCGCGCAACGGATTTACTCAGTTGCAGGGCCTCGGCAGACCACTCTTTGGGGTCCTGAAGCGGCTCGACCACGGGCG
>CAYTWV010000771.1:0-2068 GCA_964442235.1 uncultured Myxococcales bacterium
TGCACCTCGACACCAGCGACGACGGGGGCCGCAGCTGGGCGCCCCTCGGCCAGGACCCGGTCTCGGTCGGCGGCGACAGCGAGGCCGCCTTCGAGCTCGACGCCGACGGCGCCCTCTGGGCCGTCACCCGCAACGAAGACGGCGACGAAACGGGGTTTGGAGCCCACGTCTGCTTTGCTGCGGCCGGGGCCCTGGCCTCCTGGGAGTGCAGCAACCCATGTGATCCCAATCGTTACGATTCGCCCGAGATGTTCCGTTTCGGAGATGAGATCTACCTGGCCGCACGTCGCGATGATTCGGGGCCCTACGATCAGGGACGCTCGGAACTGCCCTTCGACGAGCGCAAGTCCAAGTACCTGATGGACTACTCCTTCGGCCACAAAGGCACGGCCCTCTACCGCCTCAACCAGCAGAATCGCACCGTCGAACGCTTGATGGACCTGCCCGGCACCGGCGACAACGCCTTCCCCTCTGTGCGCCGCAGCGGTGAGACAACTTTTCTGCTGGCCAACTACACCAATCCACTGCACCTGGAGACCATCAACTGGCTGGAAGGACAGATTCACCCGCTGGGAACTCAAATCTACTTCGTGGAGCTGGAATTCCGCTAGCCCCCGCCTTTGGCTGTGCGTCCCCCCCTTTCCAAGATAGACCCCTGTACCTATCCTTGCCGCATCTGATTTGCTCCCTCTACATGAGGTCGTAATAATGAGTAATGAAATCAACATTCCCCCCTCCGGCGATTGGATTACCGGCCCCCTCAACCACCCCAGCGTCCCGGATCATCCGATCATCCCCCTCATTGAGGGCGATGGCATCGGCATCGACATCGCTCCGGCCATGGTCCGCGTCGTGGACGCAGCGGTGCTTAAGGCCTATGGCGGCAAACGCAAAATCGCCTGGTGGCCCCTGGATGCCGGCGAAAAGGCCTTCCAGAAGACCGGAGAGTACCTCCCCGAAGAAACTCTGGCAGCAATTCGGCGGGCCAAAATCGCCATCAAGGGACCGCTGACCACCCCCGTGGGCAAAGGCTTTCGCTCCGTCAATGTTCTGCTGCGCCAGACCCTGGAACTGTACGCCTGCATCCGGCCCGTGAAGTGGTACCACGGCGTTCCCTCGCCGGTCTGCCGGGCCGAAGATCTGAACATCGTGATCTTCCGCGAAAACATGGAAGACCTATACTTGGGCGTGGAATTCCAGGCCGGCACGCCCGAAGCAGCCGAAATCATTGCGCTGGCCAACAAACTGGGTGGAAACAAAATCCCCTTGGAAGCGGGCATCGGCATCAAGCCCATCTCCAAGGCCGCCACGGTTCGTATCACTCGGGCCGCCGCTGACTACGCCATCAAACACAAACTGCCCTCCATCACCATCGTCCACAAAGGCAACATCATGAAGTTCACCGAGGGTGCCTTCCGAGGGTGGGCCTTGGAAGTGCTGACTTCGGATTACCGAGACTTCGTGGTCACCGAAGAGGAGATGCGGGGCGGCGCACCCAGCCAAGGCAAAATCATCATCCGAGATCGCATCGCCGACGCCATGTTCCAAGAGATCCTCCTGCATCCCATCGAGCACAGCGTCTTGTTGACCTCGAACTTGAACGGCGACTACCTCTCGGACGCCGCAGCGGCACAGGTGGGCGGCCTTGGAATCGCTCCTGGCGCCAATGTGGGCGAACATTACGCCGTCTTCGAAGCCACTCACGGCACGGCACCCCGTCGAGCCGGCCAGGACAAAGCCAACCCCGCCAGCTTGATTCTGTCGGCAGCGATGATGCTACAAGCCATGGGCTGGCTGGAGGCAGCCGACCTGATCGAATTCGGCATCGGACGGGCCGTCGCCCAGAAGCGCGTCACCTACGATCTGGCCGAACGCATCCTTGACGCCAACGTCCAGACCACCTCCTCATTTGCCTCGGCCATCATCGAAAATATGGCGTCCAAGTAACCGGCCAGGGGTGTGATCCACGGCGTGGCAGACTAGCTGCAGAGATCTGTTGCGACTGGGACGGCGGCAGTTCATGCGGGGAAGAGGATCGGAGAAGGGGCCGACAGCCCCGTCTCCGATG
>CAYTWV010000772.1:0-2063 GCA_964442235.1 uncultured Myxococcales bacterium
AAGAACACTGCTGGATATCGGCCAGCTTGCGGCCACTTCGTTGGCCTTGTCTGTGGCCGGGTCCAAACTTCGGACGAACTTTCGGTCGGATTTTGTGGCGCTCTCCTTGACCGGCACCTCGTACCTGCTGCTGGTGGCGGGGGGGCTGTATGTGTTGTCGTTGGTGCGGTTTGTCTCTGGCCAGGAGGCGCCGTTTTATCTGGCCGCAACGGCGTTCATGCTGCTGGCGTTGTGGTGGCTGGTAGATGTTTGGGTTCGGAATCGATCCCAGCGCCACGCACAGGCTATCGAGGGCTGCCTTCCCGAGACGGCTACGGTTTTAAGGCGGGGCAGCTATTTTAATCTTTCCTGGCGGCATCTGCTTCCTGGCGACGACGTCTGGGTTGGGGAAGGGAATCGAGTGCCCGTGGATGCAACGGTTGTGACCGGGGCAGCGACATGTGGGGCCGTGTTCCCCCAAAGTCGGAATCTGGAGGTTGCGCCGGGCGAAATTCTGTGGGCGGGAACCCATGTGGAGAGTGGCCGGTTGGTGCTTCGAAGTGAACACTCAGTGCCTCGCAGGGCCGTTGCCAGCGAACTGAAGACGGTACTTACCGCTGCCAGGGCTACTCAGGTGCCCGGGGACCTGGCCCGCCAGTGGCTGGAGCGATTTGGCGCCTGGCTGGCCGTGGCGATGGGGGTTGGGGCCGTGGTGTTGCATGGTCGGGGTTGGGGCGAGGCCCACTCGGTGACCGAGGTCGTGGTGGCGTTTCTGCTGTCGTTCCCGTTTTCTGCCTACAATGACGTGCGTGATTTGGCCGTGCGCACAACCATGACCAGTCTGCTGCAGAACCGGATTGTGGTGTTAAGGCCCGATTTGCTGGTTCGTCTTTGGAATCGCCGATTGTTTTTTGTCATCGACCCCGACAGGGTGTCGGCCGAACTTCTGGCCAACCTGGAACGGAAAAAGCGGTTGATGACTAGACGGGAGGTCTGGTTGTGGGTGGGTACACATCAGTCGGTGCCCGAGGCTCTGGTCCCGCGCATGCGAGTGGTGGGAAGTGCCGCCGCTGCCGTTGCAGCGATCCGGGCGGAAGTGCCCAGCGGCCGGAGATTTCTGCTGGTAACGGATATCGAGACTGCCCGGGAAATGGACATGCGGGACGCCACTCATCTGGTAACGGATGCGTTTTGGGCTGAACGATTTTCGGGGGAGGTAGCGGCCCGCCTGGTTGAACTTCCCATGACGTCCGTGCCAGGCATATTCCGGTCCGTGCGCCACATGCGCCGCTTTGTGGCTTTGGGCAACCTGGTCTTGATTCTGGTGACCCCCGTGGCGTTGTGGCTCTACCTGACGACCCCCGAGGCGACCCCCATCTGGGCGGCGGGAATGGCCTATGGAGCTGCAGTGTTTGTGAAGCTGCTGGCGGCTTCCCGATAGCCCCTCGTCTTGACTTGCGCCCCCTACACTGACAAAGTGTGCGGGCTTGCGGCCAGCCATGTGGCCCTTTGTGCTCGAGGTCGGTTGGATGAATCGGTTCCGTGGGGTTACGTTCGCCCGCTTCTTTTTCATCAGCGTCACGCTGCTGTGTGTGGCCGTTCCCGTCTGCCCGATTTCCGCCTCCACCAGCGCTACCCACTTCATCGCCGATGATCCCAAAGCAGAAAAGCCGCCCGAGTTGAAGTTCGAAAGCACGGACCCCGAGAAAAACAAAGAGCCCCCGGCCGGCAATGGCAAAGCCAACAGAAAGAAGGACGGCACCAAGAAGAAAGAGGCCGACGCCAAAAAAGACGAACAGAAATCCGACAAGAAGGACTCCAAGAAGGATTCCAAGAAAGACAACAAGAAGGACAATAAGAAGGACGAGGGGCGGTACCCTAAGGTTGAACCCTTCTATTATGAATACACCATAGAAGAGGGAGACTCTCCCGAGCTTATCTCTATTATGTATGGCGTGTCGGTCGAACGACTGAAACGGTGGAACAAAGGGGCCATTCCCCGCCGGGGTGCCTTGAAGGTTGGCACCGTGCTCAAGATTTACGCCGACTCGCCCATTCGAGTGAAACGAAAGGCCAATTACGAA
>CAYTWV010000773.1:0-2062 GCA_964442235.1 uncultured Myxococcales bacterium
CCCGAATGAGCCTGGATTCCAGTTCTCGAGTGGCCCGCTTGATCGATAACTCCTCGGGGCGCATGGGCGCAAACGTCGAGGGGCGGGCATCCTGAATGGTCTGGGGCAGGTTCTGCTTCTGAATCTCGTTTCCCTCGGCCAGCACCGCTGCCCGCTCGATAGCGTTTTCCAGTTCCCGCACGTTGCCCGGCCACGAATAGGCCTGCAAGACCCGAAGCGCCGACTCGTCGATGCCCGTGAGGGCCGTCCCCAGCCTTTTGTTGGTCTTTTGCAGGAAGTGCGTCACCAGCAGTTCAATGTCCCCAATTCGATCCCGAAGCGGCGGAAGCATGATCTGCACGACGTTCAGCCGATAGTAGAGATCCTCCCGGAAACGTTTGGCGCCGACCTCGACCTTCAGGTCCCGGGCCGTGGCCGCCAACACTCGGACATCCACTTTCACGGACTTGGTGCCGCCAACCCGACGAACCTCGCCGTCTTGCAGCGTGCGCAACAGCTTGGCCTGCAACGAGATGGGAAGTTCGCCGATTTCATCCAGAAGCAGCGTGCCGCCGTTGGCTTCCTCAAAAAGCCCCTTTCGATCGGAGTAGGCGTCGGTGAAGGCCCCGCGCACGTGCCCGAACAACTCCGATTCCAGCAGCGCCTCGGGGATGGCCGCACAGTTCAGCGCCACAAAAGGCGCCTCACTTCGGGGCGAACTGGTGTGAATCGCCCTGGCTACCAACTCTTTGCCCGTACCACTTTGACCCGTGATCAATACCGTGGAGCGGAACGGGGCCACCTTCTTTACCAGCGCATACACGTCGGCCATGGCCGGGCTACCGCCCACAATCTCTCCGAACCGCTGCTGAGCTTCCATGCGTTGCTGCAATTGAACCACGGTTCGACGCAGCGCTTCTCGCTCTTCCAACTTGCGGATGGAGAGGATCAACTCATCCTTCTTGAACGGTTTGGCCACGTAATCATAGGCCCCTTTTTTCATGGCCTGGATTGCCGTGTCGATGGACCCGTACGCCGACATCACGATGACTGGGGTGGGGATGTGCCGCTTGCCCAACTCGTCCAGAAAATCCAGCCCACTCATTCCCGGCATCAGAATGTCGGTCAATACCAGATCGAACTCTTCGGTTTCCAAGTGGGCGAGGGCTTGTTTGGCCGAGGCGGCCCGCAGGACATCGAAGTCGACGCTGGAAAGCTGGAACCCCAGCATCTCCGCATACTGGTCATCATCCTCGACCAGCAGGACCCTACGAATGTTCTGTGACATACCGCTCCTGGCCCGGCGTTTTTGTCTGCACACAAAGTCAGACCGGCACCGTGGCCCATTCTAGAGCCAGATTGAAGAAGTGACAAATACCACGTCGTTGTGACCGAAATGCGGGCATCCAGGCGGGGCCCGCCACGACGCACAATCTACTCCAGCAGGTCGTATACCAGCGTCAATTTGGCCGATGGCCCCTGGCCTTCTATGGATTGGATCCAGAACCGGGCAAGGCCTTCTTGAGTGTTCAAACGCACCGTAAATCCCATGTGCGCCTCGGCTTCCAGGATGGGCTGCGACTCGTTGGATGCAGGCTCATCGGTGCATACCGCATCCAACGAATCGAACTTGGTCGCCAGGCTCTGGATGGAGGGACGGCACAAGTGCAGCGGTCGGCAGTCGGCCGAGTGGTCCGGGCAACCCGAACTGATCTTCACGCCGTTGGAGCGATAGGTGACCACGTCCGCCAGCTTGAAGTTGGCCGTGGGCAAAATCTCGCCGGTCCCAAACACCAGGCCCTTTTCCGCCCCGATGACCACGGTATGGGGCAATGTGACCGTCAAGGTCCCTTCTTCTTCCTGAGCCTCATCGCCACAACCGACCATTCCCATGCCCAGAGTCAGCCCCACTATCAGTCGCATCAAGTCACTGCACCGCATCAAGACCTCCGTGTTGGCTTTGTTCTACAGGCGAACGATGCCCAGGGCAAGCGCCCTGTGTTACAAGGGTGTGATGATCGGCTGCGTGGCAATTCCCGGCGGGGTTGGGGCTTGGGGAAGGGGCAGGCGCCACTTCCCCATT
>CAYTWV010000774.1:0-2060 GCA_964442235.1 uncultured Myxococcales bacterium
ACCTGCGAGATGGTCTACACCTTGCTGACTCGCCTGGGGTTCCCCATGACCGCCAGGGCCGCAAACGCACTGTACATGGGCATTTTGTATGATACAAATGGGTTCCGATACATCAACAATAGAAGCCTGCCGCTAAAAGCCGCTGCACATCTTGTTGAGATGGGAGCGGCTGCTTCTGCCATTCACGAGCAGTTGTTCAGCAATACAACTCCGGGCCGGTTGCGAGGCCAGGCCCTGGCCGTCGAACGAATGCGCCTTGAGTTTGGCGGGCAGGTTGCGTGGACGTTCTTGACGGGGGCGGACTGCAAGGCCCATCAAATCGACGAAGAGGACACCAGCGAGATTAGCTCCATGTTGCTGTCCATGCAGGGAGTCCGGGTCTCGGCCTTCTTTCGGGAGTTGGCGGACTCGACACCGTCTGCCCCCAGGTTCAAGCTTTCCATGCGGTCGTTACGTGGGGTGGCCATCGGGCCCATCTGTATGAGTTTTGGGGGCGGAGGGCACGCCAATGCTGCGGGAGCGACGTTCCACGCGGGGCCGGAAGAGTCCATGGACAAGGTTCGCCCGCTTCTGGGGCCGGTGCTGAACGGAACTTCATCTTAAAAGCGCTTGATTCGCTGACACAACAAGCCTAAAGAGGCTTCCAAAGGGCATCCGCCCGGCCAGCACGATGGCTATGGCGGATACGGATTAGTGAGGGGAGTTCGTGGCGGGATTTCTCTTGGTTTCGGGTCTTTTATCACTCCTGGTCATCCTTGGGGCTTTGGAATATGCCGCGCACCGCGCCAATCTGCGCTCGATGCCGATTCGCATCCATGTGAACGGCACTCGCGGGAAAAGCAGCGTGACACGTTTGGTGACCTGGGCGTTGAACCACGCTGGCTTACGCACCTTCGGCAAAACCACCGGCACGCTGCCTCGGATGCTATTCCCCGACGGCCGAGAGTACCCGGTCTATCGCCCCGGCGGTCGGGCCAACGTATTAGAGCAGCTTCGGATTATCGCCGTGGCCCGTTCCCACAAGGCAGAAGCAGTCGTCATGGAGTGTATGGCGCTGCAACCCAAACTGCAGTGGCTTTCGGAAAGCAAACTGGTTCAGGCCACACACGGCGTATGCACCAATGCACGAGAAGACCATCTGGACGTCATGGGCCCCACCGAACGTGACGTGGCCATGGCCCTTGCGGCGACAACCCCAAGGAAGAACAAGATGTTTCTGGGGCTGAGCCGAAACGCCGACGTGTTTGACATGGCGTGCAAGGACCGCAGAAGCGAGTTCCACCACGTCACCGACCAAGACGTGGCGGCCGTTTCGGACGAAGACATGGCTGGTTTTGCGTACACCGAACACAAGGAAAACGTGGCCCTGGTCCTGAAGATCTGCCAAAGCCTGGGCATCCAGCGCCAGACGGCCATCGAAGGCATGTGGAAGGTCCGTCCCGACGAGGGCGCCCTCAATTTTTATGACGTGGACTTCTTTGGCCGCCGCCTGATCTTCGTCAACGGTTTTGCGGCCAACGACCCCGAATCCACTCAGCGCATCTGGGATATGGCCCTGAATCGATTCCCCGATGTCGAGTCGTCGGTGGCGGTTTTTAACTGCCGAATGGACCGACAACATCGTTCCCAGCAGTTGGGCGAGGCCTACGCTTCGTGGCGTCCGGCCAGCACCGTAATTCTAATGGGGACGGGCACTTACATCTTCGCACGTGATGCATCTCGCAAAGGATGTGATGCCTCTCGTTTTGTGCATGCCGAGGGGCTGGATGCTGCCGGAGTCTTCGAGAAGATTCTCTCGGCATCGGGGCGCTCTGCCATCATCGTGGGCATGGCCAATATCGCCGGGGCCGGACTGGATCTGGTCCACTACTTCGCCAATCGCAAACGCCTGGACTAAGGAGGAGCGCATGATCGAGCTTGTCGCTCTGTTTATAAGTTGTGGCCTGGTCATCAGCCTCCTGTTTTCGGAGCTGTTTGGTTTGGCAGCGGGGGGGCTGGTGGTGCCCGGATATCTGGCCTTCCACCTGAATCAACCCATCGCGCTGGCCACCACGGTGGGC
>CAYTWV010000775.1:0-2054 GCA_964442235.1 uncultured Myxococcales bacterium
GTCTGATTGCGGAACAGCAACAGGCTGATTTCGATGGCACGGCGACCATCGTTCACGCTGCCCGTGGCAGAAAGTGCCACTCCGTAAGCCTTGTAGAACAGCGCTACCGAGCGCACAGGCACCAGCGGAAGCACCGATTCCATATCCGGCTTCAGCGCGTTCAGGGCCGCAAGACCCTCTTTCATCTGTTTGCCGTTTACCAGCCCATATGCCTGATCCAGTCGGGCCATCACGTCGGGCAACAGAGCCGCATTGGCCACCGGTGCCGGCACGATGAGCCGAACATTCTGCATGCCGGCCATGTTGTCCCGAAGAATCTGATTCAACTTCACCGCGGCCACGGCATCACCGTCCCCGGCAGGGACTACAAACACCGCCACCTTCTTGGGAGCTGCCGCCGCTTCCTGAGCCATCGCCTGGCCAAAAGGCAGCAATATCAACCCCATGTAAACCCCCAGCGTCGCCGCCGAAGTCCAACCCAGCCAATTCTTCATTCTGAGGTTCTTCATGCCAACGCCTCTCAGTTCGACGGGTAGCAAGCGTTGTCCCACATGCTCTCGGGACACACCAACGATGGACAGAACTGCTCGATGACCAGGCTCAGCGAGCCCGCTTCAAACTCGAGCCCTCCAGGAGGTGTGTCCACACCGCCCACCATCACCACACAATCGTTGGGTAGGACCGCCATCCCCAACCCGCCACGAGCCATGCCGGTCTTGTCAAAGGGAGGCAATCCCAGTGACTTCGACGTCAGATTAAAGAAGCGCATGTCCGACATCGCAGCCGAAGCAAAGACCCGGGACTCGCCCTCAACTTTCACCGTCGAACCAAACCCGCCAAACACCACCACGCTCTCGCTATCAAACGAGTATGCCTGATGGAAGTAACGCCCCTGCTCCAGTCCCTTAACCGACTGAACGCTCAACTTGGCCGGCTCGTCGCTACCCACTCGCACCAGGTACGCATGGCTGGACTCGGGGGCCGCCAGGGCGCCGGATTTGTAAAGCGAACCACCCACAACCAGGAATTGCCTGTCCTTGAGCGGAGTCATCGTATGGAAGAATGGCCGATGGGGATACTGGGCCGGTTCCACAAACTCGATGGCCTGGAACATCCCGAAATTCCCGTCCAACTGACCCGAAGACTCTCGATATACCTCGGCGATGGGGCCGTCTTCGCTGCCGCCCCACAACAACTGAACCGCCAACTTGTCCTTCACTTCCATCAGGACCGTCGTATGACCCGCTCTCATCGCCTTGGTCGTCAACGCTCCAAACGTGTCCATGAACCCGCCTTCGTAACTCTCCGCAGCGGGGCGGTACATCTCGGCAGCCTGATAGTCCGTGTCCACCTCAAACTTCGTCTGAGCCGAACGCCACTGCCCACCGCCCGTGACCAATACGGTCCCGTCGTTGTTCAATGACACTCCCGGGAACACGCGCCGCACCGGCTTCTCCATCCGGTAGCCCTTGTCCGGCCAGTTGGCTTCCCAATCCAGGAAAGACTCCGACTGAACGTCGAACAACTCGTACGTATTGCCCACGTCTCCCATCATCTCCTTACGGAAATACCAGGGGAACTTGGCCTGGCTCTTCTCCATGAACAAACGATCCGAACCGCCAACCAGCAGCGCGACCATCTTCGGTTGCTGCCAGAAGCGATCCTTCCGGGGTCGCAACGCATCCGACATAGTTAGCAAACCCATCGCGCATGATCGCCTGGGTCGTCCCCTTGTCGGCCCGCATCCATCGAATTGAGCCATCGTTATGCGCAGTCACGACGAATCGATGATCGGAGGTGAACAAAGTCTTCACCGCTGGCACCAGCGCCAGACTCGTCTTGGTCTGCGCTGACTCTTGGTCAAGCGTTGCAAGCTTCGCCTTCTCCTGCTCCAACGCGGCTTGGAACTGAGCCAGCGTTGCAGCGGCTTTTTCGATCGCGGCCGCAGCGCCCGCGATCGTCTTGTCCATCGTTGCCAACTTCATTTCGACTTCTTGCTTGGCCTTTTGAGCCGCCATCTGCTTCTGCTGGCGAGCCTCGAGATCCTTTTGCGT
>CAYTWV010000776.1:0-2050 GCA_964442235.1 uncultured Myxococcales bacterium
TTCGTCCGCAGGAATCCTGGCCGAACAACCAATCCAGCCAGCCAGCGGATCACACGTCTCCGAACCAAAGCAGGTACCCAGTGCGTTTTCCTGGATACACGTCCGAATCTGCCCAGCCGAAGTCGTGGTGCAATCACAGGAACCACTCATGGGCAGGCAAAGCTTCTGCGTCTCCACATCTGTGCACGCATAGCCCTCGGGACACGGCCCCGAAAGCGGGGTAGACCCGTCGCAAGAACGGGCGCAATACTTTTTGATGTCGGTGGGCTGAATCGCCACACACGCCGCATTCTCGGCCACACATTCATCTTCGCTGGTGCAGGGTTGACATAATAGCGCACTTTCGCTTACACAAACCTGATCACTGTACTGATAGTAGCCGGGCTCACACGACAGAATAATGCAGGTGGGGACTCCCTCTCGAACCTCGCAGGTGACTTCGTCCGCTCCGCCAAACTTTGTCGAGCAGTTGTTGCCGCACAAGCCGCAGTTTTCCACACCGACATAAAGCCCGTCCTGGATGAAGTCCTCGTCAGCAGTCAAGTCACAATCGTCGTCCACACCGTTGCACAGTTCCTCGGCAGGCGTCTTGGCCAGACAAGCCCAGCCATCCAAACCCTTGCACGCCCTGACGCCCGTGCAGGTGCCGAACGGGTTCGTTACGTCGCAGGGCTCCGCAACCAAGCCTTCATCAATAATGCCGTCACAATCGTTATCGTTGCCGTCGCAAATCTCCTGGCTTGCAGTGGCGGCTGTGCAATTCACCCAACCTTCATCAGCCTTGCAGGTGGCGGTTCCGATGCAGACTCCAAACTCGTTGCTGGCCGTGCAGGCCTTTTCCATCCCGTCATTTTCCGCACTGCAATCGCAGCTTCCGTTGACGGGTACACACTGTTTCACCACTTCGACCTCTCCTTCAGTGGCTTCCGGAATGGTGAAGTCTTTGCATTCGTAGCCTGTCGGGCAGGTGCCCAGCGTGCAGAGGCGTCCACAGAAATGGCCTCCACCCACTTCCAGACAGCGGTCCCCGGGGTTGCCGCAATGAGAATCGATCTCGCAGCGCTCACACAGCCGGTTTTTGTCTTTTACACACAAGTACGCCTGATCCGGCCCCACCTGTGCCTGGCGGCAGGTCCAGCCCGTTGGGCATTCACCCGAGCACGAGACGGTGCAGTACGGGCCATCGGGAGAATCCAGACACCAGTTCGAGAGGCATTCGCCATTGGTCTGGCAGGTCAGCCCCAACTCTTCGTTGGGGTCAACCGTCGAGTCTCCCTGGATGTCAGAGGAATCGGCCACGACGTCGGGAACAACCCCATCCTGGGGTTTGCCGTCGGTCGTCGACACCGAGTCCAGGTCTGCCGACGCGTCGGCAAAGGGATTGGTCTGCGTGCAGAAGCCGTTAAGACAGTTCCAACCCGCCGGGCAGGCCGATTCCAGCACGCAGGGGCATGCCTGGTCTTTGCAGTTGGGCTGGTCCAGTTTGGTCTCGCCTCCGGAACAGGAAGCCAGTCCAACAAGGGCCGCCGAGAGGATCCACAAAACGAACGTTGAATGAGTGTGTCTCATGGTCCTCCCTCCTACTGCCCCAAGAAGTTGAAGTTAGCGCCGGGTTGACCTGCCGCGCCCTTTTTGTTTGTGTCCACCGAGGGGCCACCCGCACCAGGGGTGCCTGCCGTGGGAAGTGACTCGGCCAGAGGGAACTGGTTGGACGTCAGGTAGGCCGGGTTGGTGGCTCCCGATAGCCAGAACCCAACCGAAGGGCCGCCGCATCCGCCGCCGCCGCCGCCGCCAGGACCGCCATCCCCACCACGACCGCCGTTTCCGCCGGACCCCGCACACCAAGCGGGCCATTTCGAGATGCCGCCGTAACCGCCAGGACCACCGGCCCCACCGGCACCGCCGGCACCGCCAGCGCCACCCGAGCCGCCATAACCTCGACGAATCACGTTGCCCCGAATGCTGGGCAAATCTGCTGCCAGAGAGCCGTACACAAACAAGGCAACGCTGGCCCCGCCATGGCCGCCCGAGCCACCCCCTTTGCCGCCGC
>CAYTWV010000777.1:0-2031 GCA_964442235.1 uncultured Myxococcales bacterium
GCAGTCATTCCGCTATGCTGGCCAAGCCCCATGCGGGTGTCATTATGGATTCGGCGGGGCACGCCCCCCGATACCCTGGGTTTGTGGTCACCGACATGTGGTCACAGGGCTTTGCGGACCACTGCGTGAAGGTGGCTCAAGAGCGAGCAAGCCCGTGGGTCAACGACACCAACGTGCTGGGACATTTTCTGGACAACGAGCTGGTTTGGGAAGCCAACTGGGCCACAAACTTGACCCTGCTGCAGAATTACATGGCGTTTCCTGCCGAAGCCCCGGGACGAGTCGAGGCCGTCGCCTTCCTGAAGGCCAGTTCAGCAACCCCATCCGAGTTCAACGCCGTGTGGGGCACGGCCATTTCGGATTGGGCTGAGGTGGATTCGTTGGGTGCCGACGCACTGGCGCCAACAACCCCCGACGCAGACAAGATAAGCAAGGCTTTTGCCGTAAAGGCTTTCATCAAATACGCACAGACTGCGGTCCCCGCGTTGCGGGCCGTTGACCCGAATCACCTCGTTTTGGGATGCCGCTTCCACACGTTTCACTGGGACGAGTTGATGATTGAGGCGGGCAAACATTTCGACGTGGTCTCGTTGGCCTTCTATTCGCCGGTACCTCCAACCGAGGGCATGGACCGGGTGGCCGAATTGCTGGACAAACCGGTTTTGGTGGAAGAGTTCAGCTTCAAGGCAGAGGATTCGGGGTTCTGGAACGTGATGAACTACGCTCCCATAGTCAATACCCAGAAGGACCGTGCCCTTGCCTTTGACGGCTACGTCAGCGACTGGATGAGTCGGCCCTACGCCGTGGCTTTTCACTGGTACAAGTGGTTTGACAATCCCACCAAAGTAGACAACATCATCGCCGGGGACAACTTCGGCCTCTTGAAGCCCAACGACGAACCCTATTTGCCGATGGTGGCCCTAATGGCCCAGGTGAATCGACGGATTGAATTCTGGCACGCGTTTTCGGGGCAGTAGGACAAAACCAAGGGACGAAACAAAACGGATAGAGGAAGCGGCGCTGCTTATTCGCCCATAGACATAAGCAGTTGCACCAGCGGGTCATCTTTTGTCAGCAGCGTGCTCCGGAATCGCTCGGCAAAGTCACACCCCGTGCCTTGCGCCGCCATGCCCGATGCGGCGCCAATCAGCGTGGTCCAGTACGCGGCGCAGTCATCTTGCGTCAAGTTATGCGCAGCGGAGACGGGCAACAGGGAAGCCCGCACGCGCCTCAGTTGGTCCGTCATCACCGTGCGCATCATATTGTCGTGGCAAATCACGGCCCGGATCTTCTGAGGCAGAACCGAGGTGATGTCGACGACTTCATCGCCCATCACAAAGTGCCGGGTGAAATAATAGTTGCCCAGGGGAGCGTGGGGCATCAACCCTCGTTTGGCGTGTTCCGGGTGAAAGTTGGGATACGCTGCGGCCCATGAGGCATCGGCCACGGCCCTGGCTACCACCCCGTGGCCGGGATTCTCGTCGGTCTGGTCCGTGGGGTCGAAGCTGACCACCAGGTCCGGGCGCACCTGACGGATGGCCTCAATAAGCCTCTCACGAAGCTGGCCATAAGGGACGTCCATCATTTCGCAGTCTCGGTAACTCAAGTGGCGTGTCTCGGCTACCCCCAGAACCTTCATGGCCTCTTCGAACTGAGCACCATTAACATCTGCCGCATCGTCGGGAGATAGTTCAAAAGAGTCTTTCTCGTCGTCGGTGACTCTCAGCACGCAGATGTGGGCGCCTTGACTTGCCCAAAGGGCCAGCGTACCCCCGGCGAACAGCGTCACGTCGTCGGCATGGGGAGTCACCGCCAGAACCCGTTTCGGAGTGAATGTCATGTTTGCTAACACCGCCAAGTTGTGGGAAATGGCCCGTTGCCCTAGGGTTGCGCCCCACTCTTTGCGAACCGCAACCAAAATAATAGGATATTTGTGACAGCGACTGCCGTCAATCAGAAAGACAGTGGAGGGGGTGAGCGCCGCGCCCACATAGGGGTGACCGCGTCCCATCCGAGGCTTAGGCTCGCTTA
>CAYTWV010000778.1:0-2016 GCA_964442235.1 uncultured Myxococcales bacterium
CATACGGTCCACGCTGAACCCCCTCCTCCCCCGTTGAAATCCGACAAATCCTATCTAATTTATGAAGAGTAGGCGTGGGCCGATGACCACGGTCTTGGGCCCAGCGAAACCAACCCTTATTGAACGACGAGGTGTCCAATGATGAACGCAATGTGGATTGCCCTTGTGATTGGGAGCGTGGTTCCTGCGCACGGGACGGTGGCTGGTGTAAGTGTGGCTTCCAGCGAGACGGATGCTGCGGCTGTGGGCCGAGTGGACGTCTCGGCGGCCAGACAGATGGTGAAAGATGGCAAAGCCACGCTGGTATGTGCGTACGACAGCGACGAGAAGTTTGCCAAGGTGCACCTGGAAGGGGCCATCTCCCGGTCCGAGTTCACTAAACGCCTGCCAACCCTTCCGAAGGATACGGTGTTGATCTTCTACTGTGCTTGAGGCGCTGAGGCATCAGCCGCCAGTCTGGCGGCCAGCATGATTGACTTGGGATTCAAGAACTCGAAGGCACTTCTGGGCGGCCCCAAGGCTTGGGCCGATGCGGGATTCCCCATACTCTGACGCTCTAATTTCTGAGGGTGGCCAGCGCCACATCGAACTCTTCGAAACTACGGAAAAAGCGGACGTTAGGCAGGACCAGTTCGGGCAGGTCTCTGGGGGCCCCAACCCACACTGGCACCTGATTGGAAAGCAACGCCAGACCCGTCCGCATGGCCTCCAACTCGTCGGGTTCGGGTTTGCGAACTACGCTAAGCACCACCAGACTGGCCTGAAGCGATTCTGCCGCTTTACACAGGTCGGTCCAGGGGACTTCGGAGCCCAGATAGATCGAGCGAAGCCCCTGTGCGGCGGCGACATAGGTTCCGATTACGGCGCCGAATTCGTGCCGGTGTTGTTCAGGGGTAGCGACCAGGACCATGGGGGCCCCGGGGGCCATTTCCCTACGGTACTGGATGCCGTGCAGCAACTGGCGCACCTGATCCGAGATGATGTGTTCGTGAACGACCATAAGGCGTCCTGACTGCCAGCGAATACCTACTTCGGTGAGTAGAGGCACCACCACATCCCGCACAAATTCCGAGGTTTCCATGACGGCAGCGGCTCGGGCCAGCATTCGATTTGCCTCGAAGATGCGGAACCGCTCAATAAGCCCCATGTAGTCGTTGAGCAGGGTGGACATGGTCTGAAGCGACGCCTGGGACCCTCCGGCACTGGGCTGAGCACCCCGCACCAATTGCTCAAGATGGGTCAGGTCCATTCGCGCCAGTTCGGCCAGAGCGTGCCCACGGTCCGAGGCTTCTTTCATCAGGGCCAGCCTGCGGACATCCTCCACGGAGTAACGCCTGGCGCCTCCCTCTGTTCTGACTGGGGCCACCGCGCTGTAGCGTCGCTCCCAGACTCGAATCGTGTCCGGCGTCAGTCCGGTCATTCGAGTCACTGCGTTCATGGAGTAGGTTGCATCGAGGCTGGAGCCAGAAGGAGTTGCCATGGGATTCCCCTGCAAGGGCTAAGTTGTCCATCGGAAATATAGACACAACCTGGACAATCCGCAAGCGATAATCCGCACGCCAATCCCACTCTCGACAGGGGGCTGGAGAATACCTAAAGTTTGGCCCTGTGACGTTTGGAGGTCATGATGAGCGGAATCAAAGAGTCCTTTATGGAGCGGTGGAATTCGTACTTCCCGGGGGCGGAGTTGCCCATCGTGTACTGGTACGCCGAGGATCCTGGCACTGTGCCGACGGCGGCTGAAGTGAAAGGCTGGTCCTGTTTTGTGGCCCAACTGGCAGCGGTGCGAAAGGGAGCGGATGTGGCCTATACGGTGGGTCACGTGGGATGCGGCGGAGGCCAGACCTATTTGGGCTTTGGCCACCATTTAAGGCCGAATTTTGAGCATTTCCTTTCCGTAGGGATTCCAGGGAAGGTTGAGGGTGAGCGGTACAAAGACGGACCGGAGACGGTGAAGAAGCTGGTAGAGAATACTCCCTCGTTTTCGGCGCCGGCGAAATATCTGGTGGCGAAGCG
>CAYTWV010000779.1:0-2013 GCA_964442235.1 uncultured Myxococcales bacterium
GGCATTGGTGGCTGGCCCTCCCATCCCTGGAGTGCAAGGTGCCGTGGTGCAGGAATTGAGCCGGGATCTGGTGGACCGCGAAAGTGCCACTCTGGCCGAGTTCTTGAAGAAGGCACACATGGCCAATTTTAAGGTTGAGAAGGGAATGGGCGAAAGTTACCAGGGCCAGGCGCTTAAGGTCATGTTCATAGTAAAGAACAGAACTGCCGCCGACCGCTTGGCGCAGGCCCTTGTTCAAGGAGCTCTGAAAGGTAAAGCGTCCGTGATGGTCACTTCGGGCAGAACCGTGGAGGTTGTCTCCAACACCACAGACAAGTCCTTCGCCATTCTGAAAGTGCTGGAGCAAGAGGGCCTCTCTCCCGAGGATGTGGTCGTCTTTGGCGACGGCGAAAACGACGCTCGC
The DNA here is from genome assembly GCA_964442235.1 of uncultured Myxococcales bacterium. Lineage (GTDB taxonomy): Bacteria > Myxococcota_A > UBA9042 > CAIXZC01 > CAIXZC01 > CAYTWV01. The sequence continues at coordinate 404 of CAYTWV010000779.1, forward strand.
ATGGTCGCCAACGTGGGCTTGGGCGTGGCCATGGGCAACTGCCGGCCGCTCACCTGTGAGGCCGCTGACGTCCTTATTGGGCCCGCTTCCACCGACGCCCTGGCCAAGTTCATCCGCTCCCTGGTGCTGACCCCCTCCTGCCCCCACTAGCCCCCGCAAATCCCTTGCGATTGCAACGCCGCGCCGCTACCATTCCGACGCTGACTCTCGATGGAGGTCTGTTCGCATGAAAAGGTTGTTGAACGTGCTGCTTGGCAGCGTGTTGCTGTTGGGCTCTGTGGCCTGCGGAACCGGAACCGACGACGAAAAGAACGAAGGCGATATCTCTTTTCTGAGCGACGGAAAAGACCCCGATATAGATGGCTATGTCCCCCCCGATTCCGATGTGGACGCCCTCTCCCCGGACGGCACCGATCCTGAAATGGACCTGCCCGACGTCTACGTCGAGCCCGGTGGTCCCGGTGACGATGAGTTCAGAGTCAACAAGTACACCATGGAAGACCAGAAGAACCCTTCCATTGCCGTGTTCAAAGACGGCAGTTTTGTGGTGGCATGGCAGAGCGGCAAAACGGTCTCCTCGGCCCCCCAGGATGGCTCTGGCTGGGGTGTTATCGTCCGTCGATTCAAGTCCAACGCTGCCGCAGCTCCCGATGAATTCGTCGCTCCTACGTTGACCAATGGCAACCAGACTCGACCCGCTGTGGCCGCAAAGAACGACAACAGCTTTTGGGTGCTTTGGGAAGCCGAGGGCATGGCCGAAGGCTCGCTGAAGGACATCGCAGCGAAAGCCTTCAACGGCGATGACGAACTGCTGGTTGAAGAGTGGCGCCTTAACGAAAAGGTGGACAGCAACCAGACCCAGCCCGCCGCATTTGTCAACTCTCGGGGCGACCTCACGGTGATTTGGCAAGCCGATGGTTCCCTGGATGGCGAAGCCGAAGGGATCTACGGCCAGGTCTTCCTTGGCGGTTCGGTCAAGAAGGCCCCTGAATTCCGGGTCAATACGTACACGCAGGACTCTCAGCGAGATCCCAATCTGGCCGGCGCGGCCGACGGCTCCTTCATGGTGGCCTGGACCTCCGAAGGCCAGGACAATGGCATCGGAAACGGCGTGTACGGGATGCGTTACACCGACACCGCAGTGGCCACGGGTGAGTTTCTGGTCAACACAGAACTGGGTGGCCAGCAGGAAAAGCCCGACGTCGCTCTGCTTAACAACGGCAACTATGTCATCGTCTGGCAAAGTTTCCCCGGCCAGGATGGCGATGGATCTGGAATTTATGGGCAAGTCTACACCGCTTCCGGCGCCAAGATGGGGACCGAGTTTCGGGTAAACGAAATCACCGTGGGCCAACAAACACTTCCCAGGGTGGCAGCGCTGCCTGATGGCTCGTTTGTGGTGGTTTGGCAGTCGTGTGCCAACCCCGAGTCCGAACTGGGCGGAGACACCGATGGTTGCGGCATCGTGGGTCGAGTGCTTAGCGGCGGAACCCCGGTCTCCAAGGACTTTGTGGTCAATCAGACGGTCAAGGGCGCCCAGGAAACCCCCAAAGTTGCTTCGCTGCCAGACGGCGCCTTTGTCGTTCTGTGGGCCTCCGTGGGCCAGGATG
>CAYTWV010000780.1:0-2012 GCA_964442235.1 uncultured Myxococcales bacterium
GTGGACTTGACGTGTCCATTGGACATCGTTCCCCCCGTGTTGTGGCCCGACGAAGGAGCGGTCGTGCTTCGAGGCGAAACCGAAGCCGTGGTCTTTGATGTGCAGGCGTTGGATGCCCTTTCCGACGTCGTCGACGTGGAAGTGACCTGCGACCAGGGGCAATGGCAGGTGGTTCAGGAGGATGGCTTATGGGTCGTCAGCGGGACCAAAGAGGGTGGCTTCAAGAATGGTGACCTGCTGGTTCTGAACCTTGTTGCGGCCGACCAGTATGGCAACGAAACCCTGCCCTATACGGTCTGGGTTGTCGTAGACGGCGTGGCTCCGTCGGTGGCGCTGTTCCCTTCGACGGTCATTGATGAGGCCGGGGTCATCCCGACGGTAGACTCCGAGACGCTGGAAGTGACCTACGATGTCACTGCGGCGCCCGTGGTTCAGCTTGGGCCCACCCAGTGCCAGCCCTCCTGTCCGCCCTTCACAAAACTTCCTTCCCGGCTTTCGGAAGAGGCCGTTGCGACGCTGGAAGAGGGCAATCTGCCTCACTTCAAGTTCCAGACGGACGAGCCGTGCGTGCAGCAGGTGCCGGGTGGCGGTGAGGCGACTGCGACAGCCTATTACTACAAAGACTCGACGTTGCTGGCCACTTCAGACGTGGGCCCCGTGCCCTGCGGTCCCTATGTGGTGGATGTGCCTGTGACTTTGGAACGATTCTCTGCGTTGCCGCAGGACTCGTTTGTGTTTACCAGTGACAAGATCCCGAACAGGGTGGTGCTGAAGCTGGTGGACGAGGTCGGAAACACGCAGGAATCCGAAGTGGCGTTCACCATGAACATCGCCACGCTGGCGCCCGAAATTTCGCTGGACGTCCCCGCTGAACTGGACAACCACTGGGTAGGCGGCTGCCTTGACGGCGAGGCACCGCTGCTGCACGAGGTGGTTAATCAGGGGCGCAATCTGACTCGATTCCGTCTGGTCAACCCCTACCCCGTTCCGTTGGGCATTCGGGTCACTCAGTCGCCCGAAGAGCGCGTCACCATTTCCAAACTGACCATCTACAGCAATCCGAAGGAAACGGCCTTCTTCCAATGTATGTTGAACACCCTTTGCAAGTACTGGACTCCGGAATTCCCAGAAGGCGAGTGCCTGAACATTATTGATTATTCCACTTCGGACTTGTTCAAACGCATGAATCTGGCGACGGACGCTGTCTGGGAGACCCAGGACGGCCCCGAGGTGGACGCCACAAATCTGGTCATGCTGCCACCGTTCAGCGAAGGCTGGATTGCGGTTCGGAACGACTACGCTTCCCAGGGATTCACGTTGGAGCCCCCTACCGATCTGGCCATCGAACCAGGGGTCGAGAAGCCCATCTACGTGGTCGAACCTGCGGGCTCTTCGGCGGTTTGCCGGGCCGTCGAATTGGGCAGCAGCTTCCAGTATGACTTGCCGACGGTGTTGTCGTGGTATGCATCCTTGCAGGCCGTGGGGGCGAAGCTGAAGTGGGAGTCTTCGCTGCTTGGCGAGGAGTTTGTGGTTGCCAAGACCACCGGCGTCACCTGGTCCTATCCCTATTTGCCCCCCATCGCCATGCACGAAATTCCCTGGAAGTAGAGAGACGGGATTACTCAGTCCTCTTGCGCCGTGCAGTCCCCGGACATTGGCTGCGGGCCGTCGTCGGGTGAACCCGTGGCCACCAGGGTGTGCTCCTGGGCACCACACGCATTTTCCAGAACCGCCGTTCCGCTGCCCACATGCACCTCGCAATGTGCGCCGGCCGGGGCTTTGAACCGAAACACGTAGTCCTGCAGGGCAGGCCCCTGACAGGTCACTTCGTCGTTGTCACAGGCTGACGAGCACCCCTCGCCCGGCTGTTCGTCCACAGTTTTGCAGGTGATCTCTTCGCCGTCACAGGTCACATTCCAGCCCCAGCAGTCCTGGGCCCAGAACTCGGCATGGACTGTGACCTCCCATTGGCACAACGACTCGTCCTGGGTACAGCCCGATACCACGGACAA
>CAYTWV010000781.1:140-2010 GCA_964442235.1 uncultured Myxococcales bacterium
GCGAGGGATCGCCCCTGCTCCGCTGCCGGGCACGGCGGGGGCGAGGGATCGCCCCTGCTCCGCTGCCGGGCACGGCGGGGGCGAGGGATCGCCCCCGGACCCCCGTTAGGGCAGTGCGGTGGCTTCGCCGGAGGGCATCATGGGAGAAGGGGCTGTCAGCCCCTTCTCCCAACCTCAACCCCGGCTCTACTTAACCCAATCGCCATCAATGGCCTGGGAAGCCAACATCAGGTCCATCAGGCGTTCTACGGGAGCCAGATCATCGGTCAATACGATGCTCTCTTCGTATTCGTCGCCCACACGGTCCTTGATGCGCTCCAACAACGGACCGAATCGTTTGCCGGCCTTGGAGACGTTTTGCCGATAGTCGTCCAGGGTGGTGGGGGACTTGGTAGCAAAGACCAGGGTTACGGAACTGGATCGGGGCAGGTGCATAAGATGAACCGATGGGAAAACCTGGGCCAAGGTGGTGGCCAGGGCATTCACCAGGCGGCTGTCCTTGGGCGGCCTGGACACATTGATCACGACCACGCCGTCGTCATTCAGGTGCGCCGCCACTTCCTGAAAGAACTCCACCGTGGCCAATTCAAAAGGGATATATGGCTGCCTGTAGGCATCTACTGCAATGACGTCGTATTTGTCTTTGTTTGTTTTAATCCAGGCCCGACCATCATTAACATCGACCTTGTAATTGGGTATGTCTGCACCGAAAAACTTCTTGCCCACTTCTACCACGTCGGGATCAAGCTCAACTCCGTGCACCTGGACCTGGTTTCCCCAGAGTTCGGTCACCATGCGTGCCGTGGTTCCAGCCCCCGCTCCGATGACGCCCCATGTTCGGGCACCTAATTCCGGTTTGGCCTTGGCTTTGGCCATAAAGGGTGCCAACGCCACATAGTCCCACTCTCCGAACGTGTAGTGCTTCTCGGGGTGATACTTGCTGTGCACCACCAGGCCCTCGTTTAGTTGAAGCCAGACCCACCCGTTTTCCTTCTGGACCACACGCACATACTGGTAGGCGGACCCCGATTCCCAAACCAGCCCGGGCCCGGGCTTGATGGGACGGCTGGCCATATAGAAGCCGATTCCCAAGGCTACCACAACGCCAAAAGCAGCTACGGCCACCATTCGCCAATTGGCCGTCAGCAGGTAACCGACCAAAGCCAAGCCAAGCAGCACAAGCCCGAACGTGGAGAACGTCCAGCGAGTCCCCATCAACGGAATCAGGGCAACCGTTGGCAAGAAGGCCCCCAGGAAACTGCCCAACGTCGACAACGCAAACAACTTGCCGGCCGTTCGACCCGCAGTCTCCATCTCCCGAGTCGCCAGTTTGATTGCAAACGGAGTTACGCATCCCATCAAGACCATGGGTGCGCCCAGCAGGACCGACACGCCCACAAAGGTACCCAGCAGCATTCCGATTTCCAGGTGCCCCAAATCCAGCAGCGCCCTTTCAAGCACCGGCGCCGAGACCAGCGGAATCAAAGCAAGCAGACTTCCTGCACAAAGCTCCACCAGCAGCAGCGATTCCCACTTTGGCGACTTGTCTGCCCAACGGCCGCCGATCCAGTACCCCACGGACAGGGCAACCAGAATCAGACCAATCAGGCTGGACCAGACCACCAGCGAGGTCCCAAAATAGGGCGCCAGAAGCCGGGATGCCCCCAACTCGGCCCCCAACGACACCACGCCGGACAAAAACACCAGAACGTGCAAAAACACTCTCAAAATCTACCCCCCCCAATAAGAACGCACCACCAATTTCAGTATTGCCGTACCTCGTCCGCAGGCATGCTCCGTCCCTCGAGCCCTCACCCTGCCCTCTCCCGTCGGGAGAGGGGACTTGTCCCTTGTCCCTTGTCCCCCTGTC
>CAYTWV010000782.1:0-2003 GCA_964442235.1 uncultured Myxococcales bacterium
GCAAACTCATAGGTCTGCCCAACCACAAACCCGTCCACCCTCTGCGAGACCGTACCCGGGGAAGAACCGGAAAGATCCAAACTTCGAGCGCCCTGAGCCGCCTGCCACCGAGAACCAATGTAGTCAACAGAACCCGAAGTAACGGTCCACCCGGGCAGCGAACTACGGTCGCCAGCAAAAAGGCCGATATTGTTCTGCCCCAGCGAATTGGGATCCACGCCGACTTCGAAACTACCATTTACCACATTATTGGTGAAGAGCTCTGCCGGAGGATCGAAGCGAATCCCTGGATCCTTTTCATAAGTCACCGATCGCACCTCGGAGACCGGGAAGGAATTCACATATACTCTGGCCTTCAAGATGACCGGGCCATTCACTGTAATGTTGAAAGGGCCAGCGTAGCGGGCGGAGGAAGCCAACGGATCAGAGCCATCAAGGGTGTATCGAATCTCACCCCCGACGATACCGCTGTAGAGTCGCACCGTCGTCGAACTCGACACAGGGCCGGCGGCAGGCCGAAAGAGGATGTCTCCGACCTCCCCCAGGGAGGATCCGGGGTTCTCGCGGAGGTAGTCGATCTCATCCGTAGCCAGTGCCCTGCCGTAAAGCTGAACTTCATCGATCCATCCCCTGAAACGCCGAGCCGGAGGAGGTGGATCCATCGCACCCACCATGAAGTCGGAGTCGTTGGCTCGAACGAGTCCCGCTGTGCCCGTCACCACGGCAGGGCCCCCATCGACATGCAAACGCATTTCCCCACCAGGCTCCACTGTGACCGCAAGATGGTGCCACGCGCCATCATTGATGGGCTTCTGGGATACTAGCAGGCCCCCAGTGCTCGAATAGGCTGCAACAGCCCCTCCACTGCCATTGAGCATAAGCCAATAGCCATTCTCCGACCAAGGCGTGTGCTTTCCCAACAGCACCGCTTCAGGTGTCGTGTCTCCTGGCGGGGTTTTGCACCACACCGAGACTGTGTAGGACGTCCCGGTCATCGGCAGGACATTTCCCATACTCACCCTGCCTCCTGCATTCTCCGCATAGGACAGGGCACCACCCGCAATCCCAACAGCCCCCAGCGACACCCGATCGCCGACCAGAGTCCCCGGATATCGGCCCATTGCGTCTGAGACCGACTTCGATTCAGCAGGTTCGTCGAATCTCCAATGGGCCAAAGGATTGTTTGCTGTCGCTGGCGCAGTCTGGGCTGCGGCCTCCGGCAGGATGGCGGTCATGCAAAAGGCGGCAAACCAACCCTGGAACCCCAACGCCAAACGAAGGATCACCGGGTGGCGGTTCTGGGGCGGGAATCGTTGAGAAGTGCAAATGATCATTTGGAAGCTGGAACAGGGTTTCTTCCGAGAGCTGGCTTTATCCTTGGATCCCTACAAGTCGTCCAAGCTTCAGGCGCCTGCCGGAAAGCCGCAGCCCCGAGCGCAACGACATCGAGCGATTCAATACTTTGTCGGTCCGTATTCACTGGCTGTCGCACATGCCCGTCTGCACGCCACCGGCAAGTGGCCCTACTGGAATGAAAGGTCCATCCGTGGCTCCTCAAGCGCGGATCCAACGGAACTTCGCCAGCGACAGGCCAATCAGCCCAAGGGCCAGCATCGCTGAGCTATTAAGATCTCCCGAAGGAACGGGCGAACCAATCGTCAGGGCCGCGACAGCAACGTCGTCGAGGGCGGCCCCATAGGGATGGTTGTCCAATCCCGCGAAGGAAATGGAAAGGCTTGAGGATGTGGCAATGAAATCAAGCCATTCGGAACGCCATCCCATGTTCGACGCAGAAAAGCCTGTTGTATCGAACGCAAAATCAGCGAACAAACTTCCCACTCCTACCCGAGCCGTCTTGACCGAAGGGCCAGCTTCCGGATTGCCCGCCAGCAAGAAGCTGAGTCTGTAGGCCATGCCAGGAGTGAAACCTGTCACGGTCTGATAAATCGTGCCCGTGGTGACACCCGAGAGATCAAGCGACCTTGCCCCCTCCCCGGCAGCCC
>CAYTWV010000783.1:0-2002 GCA_964442235.1 uncultured Myxococcales bacterium
ATCATATCAGCTATAGGTGATCTTTCATTGGTTTCAGCAAGAACAGCAGAAACAGCGCCGCAGCCCCAACGTGACCCGCGATCAGGTAGATGAATCCCGCCCGGCGCACCGAAGGCAGTTGATGGTCAAACACCACCAGACCAAAGCTGGAAAGCGTCATCACTTCTCAACTGATCAGGAAAACCACTCCGTCCCGGGCCAGCACGACACCCAGCATGCTGGCTTCAAGCAAACCCAACATCAGCCAGGTTCCGCCCGCGCGCTTATGCCCATCTTCCTGTTTCAGATATTCGATTCCGTAAAGTGCAGAAAGCCCCGTTACGCCCACCACCAGAAGCCCGAAGAACGCACTCAGACCGTCCAGCCCAAGCGCCCCCTGCCCCAAGGGCAGTCCCCAGGGCAATGCTTCGTTTGCCCCTCCGGCCGCTAAACTCCCCACAAGGGGAATCGCCGCCACGACGCTGCCCAAAGCCACCCCGACGCCGCCAAGCCATCGGCTTAGGGGACCACGCCCCACTGCCATCGCCGCAACACCGGACACCAACATTAGAAAGATCCCGAACCACAAAGGCCACATCTTCGCCCCCTTTGAACTGACCCGCTCCACCCCTCTTCCGCCCTGCCCACAGCGAACCGGCCCATCAAGACGTTCGGTGCCAAAGCACCTGACTGCAAAGCCCGCGCCGCTATAGTCCCGTCACCGCACAAGTGCAAGCAGAAAAGGGACTTGACGTCTTCCTTTCCGGCCATTGACGCCAGCCGCACCGAACCCTATACTTGCTCCACACGCGTTGCCTGGAGGTCCCCACATGAGTCGCCTTATGAACCGCCGGTTCGCCCTGCCCTTCGGCGCCCTTGCCCTATTCTCGTCCCTTGCTCTGGCTTCCGATGCCCGCAACTTTGAGCTGGACGGGAACCGCCTGCTCGTCCCCGGCCCCGTTTTTTACGAAACCGGCACCGAGGTCATTAAGGCGGAAAGTGAACCCACGCTGGAGCACGTCAAGGCTTTCCTGGAAGCCAAAGAGTACATCACCACCTTGCGCATCGAGGTCCACACGGATAATTCGGGCTCGGGGGATGCCAACCAAACCCTGTCAGAGAAACGGGCCCTGGCCGTAGCCAAAGCCCTTGTCGCCAAGGGCATCGACTGCAAACGGCTGGTCCCCGTGGGGTTCGGCTCCAACAAGCCCGTCGCCGACAACGGCACCCCCGAAGGCATGGCCGCCAACCGCCGAACTGAGTTCCATAACGCAGCCATCAAGGGTCGAGCCATCGGCGGCATGCCCCTGGACGGCGGCGGACAACTGGCCGGAGACCCCTGCGCCAAATAGCGTATTGCTCCATCCATTACTGTTTTCGACTATCTGAAGGAATCCCATGAAGGAATCGCTGAAACACTGGAAAGACACATTAAAGATTTGGGGCTTCGGACTGACCAAAATCCCCACCTTGGCCTGGTTGACCCCCGTGGTGGAAGAGTTGGGCGACGAAAAGGTGGTCTTGCGTGTCCCCCTCTCCTGGCGGAGCAGAAATCACCTCAAGAGCATGTACTTCGGGGCACTTTGCGCCGGTGCCGACGTCGCTGCGGGCATGGTCGCCATGCACGAAATCGCTAAGTCTGGACGTCGCATCGACTTTGTCTTCAAAGACGTCAACGCCAAGTTCCTGAAGCGTGCCGAAGGGGACGTACTTTTCACCTGCACCGACGGCATCGCAGTCAAAGAACTGGTCTCCAAAGCCTTGCTTGAACCCGTTCGGCAGGAACGAACCGTCAACGTCGTGGCGACCGTTCCCAAGAAGTCCGGAGACACCCCCGTGGCCACCTTCGAACTTACTCTAAGCGTCAAAGCCCGGTAGTTTCGGCGGACTTCTCTGTTGGTACCAATCGCCCCGGTTACCGCCGTGTTTTGAGGGGTCCCCTGGTGTGTCTGTGCCACGACCGTAAGGGGCCGTTGAATAAGTCCGGACATGGGCAGCAGGTGGTGTACTAGTCAGTGCCACG
>CAYTWV010000784.1:0-2000 GCA_964442235.1 uncultured Myxococcales bacterium
GATCGTCTCTTCGTCCAGAACCGTGGCGGCAAAGTGATACATGGTCACAAATTCCGTGAACCCTTCTACCAGCCAGAAATCGGGCCAGTCTGCAAACCGAAGGGCATTGCCAATCCAGTGGTGTACGGTCTCGTGGGCCACAATCAGGGGATCCATGGCATCAGAGCCCATCCAGATGATCCCCACATTTTCCATGGCTCCGCCGTACTTGGGAACCTCGGCCAGTACCAGGGTTTTGCCCTTCTCGCCCGTGAAAATATAGGGGCCGAAGTTCTGTTCCATAAACGCCACGGTCGCTTCGGCCCAAAGGTAGGCCTGCTCCACCCACTCTCGGTCCGTCGGAAAGGCCGCTCCCCAGAATTCCACGTCGGTGTACCCTTCGCCGAACTCAAAAAACTCGTAGTCGGGGCTGGCCGCAAAACTGACCGCATACAACGGCACGGTTTGGGGCAACGAGAACCGCCACACCAATCCGTTTTGGGTTCCCACCCCTCCGGGCCCGGCAACCACCCACGTTTCGTCAGGCACGGTGACCTCCAGGGTCAATCCCGACACCGTCTTGCTGTCGTCCAATTCCGGATCCGCTTCAAACGTGGCCTGGGGCACAAACCACCACCGGGCAGCGTGGTGAGGCTCGACATTGGGGCCAACCATGAATTGATCCTGATTGTCTTCCCACGTGGTCAACCCGAACATGCCCAGGTAGAGGCCGTTCTTTTTCACCAGGAAGTCCACATCGAATTCCACCGTCTCGCCGGCCTGGAATGGGCCCGGGCACACCGTCAGGGTCTGGCCGTCATACATATAGGGCACACTGACCTTGCCCATGACAAACTCAATTCCAAAAAGGCTGATGGACGAGCCCGCCTGTTCGGGAGTGACTCGAATGTGCTGCATTACCTTGAAATTGCCCTTCTGGTAATTTCCCAGGTCGACCTTGAGGTCTGCCGAAAATCCCGTCTCCACTACGTTCACCGGGCCAACACACTCCGTTGGCAGTGCCGGGGTATCCTCGTCCAAATCGGCCAAAAGCCCGGCACCATCGGGGTCCGACGCGTCTTCCTGCGCCACGTCCATCGCAAGGAGATCCGTTACCTGGTCTGTCGCCTGAACGTCTTGCACATTCTGTACATCTTCTTCACTGGGGGGCAATTCCACCCCCCGAGTGCCCTGCCGGGCGCACGCGAAAACCAGCAGCAACATCGCTCCCCAAAGCACTATCCTCAGAAGTTGATTTTTCATTTCGCCTCACCCGGGGCCTGTCCAAACCCTGCGCCCGACGCCTGCAAAAAACGGATGTTGTAATACTTGTGGGAACTCATGTCCGAGAATTGGCCTCGGTTCTCCCAGAGATTATTCACCATGGATTCGATGGTCTGCGTGGGAGCGAACCCCAGGACTGACTGGGCCTTCTGCGTGGAAACCTTGTAGCTGCGGCACTCTTTCATGTTGTGCAGTTCCAGGCCAACCTCGTGCCCAAGCAACTCCTGCATCAGCGTCTGAATCTTCCGACCAATCTCTTCGATGGTCAGGTTCAGCGAAGCCACGTTAAAAATGCCCTGGACCCCGTCGGCAGCTTCCAAAGCCCGGGTGAACGCCTGGCCAGCGTCACCAATGCCCAGGATCGGACGCCAGATGTCGGGATTGAAGACCACGACCTTGCCCGCCTCGATGGCCGATCGGAACATGGCGTTGACCACCAGATCCAGCCGCATTCGAGGGCTGAACCCTGAAACCGTCCCCAAGCGCAAGCTGGTCACGGCAAAGGACGAATCGGCCAGGTACAGCGCCGACTGCTCACCCAGGAACTTGGAGATGCCGTAAGGGGTTGTGCAAGCGGGGGCATCCGTCTCGATGCGAGTCCCCTCGTCGTGCAACCCATACACGGCGCACGACCCCGAATAGACAAACCGGCGCACCCCTACCCGCTTGGCCAACCACGCCAGGTAGGCCGGCGCCGCAGTATTGGAAACAAAGTTCTGGTTCGGAGCAAAATCGGC
>CAYTWV010000785.1:0-1999 GCA_964442235.1 uncultured Myxococcales bacterium
CCAAGTCACCCCACAAAACACGGCGGAAACCAGGGTCGATTCGTACTAGTACACTTCGTGGTTCCCACGACGGAATCGGCGCATCCAGAGCACAACCAGAGCGAGCAGGAGGCCCAGGGTCAGGGGAGACGCGGAGCCCGCTTTGGCCGCACAGCCGGTGGTCTTTGTGATGACCTGGGGATCCGAGTCGAGTTGATCCGCCGGAATGATGATGCCGTTTCCGGGGTCGGATTCCTGGTCGACGGGGGCCAGATCCTGGTTGGCGCGGTCTTTGGGTGACGTGTCCTGGGTGGCGGAATCGGGCGACGTGGTGTCGGGCGTGAGGCCCTGGTCCTGGGCCAGATCGGCAGGGGGCTGAGAGTCTGTCTGGTTGGAATCGGGGGTAACTACGTCCGGGGTGACCACGTCCGGGGTGACCACATCGGGCGAGACGTCGGGGTTGGATTCGATGGTGCAGGCACCGTCCAGGCAGGTTTCGGGAAGTTGGCAATCGCCACAGCTTCCGTTGCAACCATCAGAGCCACACTCTTTGCCGCTGCAATCGGGGGTACAACACTGTCCACCGACACATTTGTCATTGGGAGCGCAGCAGTTCCCGGCGCAGTTGAACTCACAAAGGCAGGTCCCGGACACGCAGGCCGAATAGAGGCCGCAGGAGCCGCACGAGCCGCCGCAGCCATCATTGCCGCACTCCAGCCCCGTACAACTTGGCTCACACGGGGGTGGTTCACAAATGCCGGAAGCGTTGCACTGATCTTGACCCAGGCAGGAGCCACAGGAGCCACCGCAGCCATTGTCGCCGCACTGTCGTCCGGCGCAGTCGGGCGTACAGCACTGACCCTGGAAGCAGGCTTCCCCGGGGGCGCAGCAGCCGATTTCACAGGGGATATCACAGATGCACAGGCCGGAAAGACACTGAGCGAACTGCCCGCACTGCCCGCAGGAACCGCCGCAGCCATTGTTGCCGCACTCTTTGCCAATGCAGCTTGGGTCACAGACGATGGGAATGCAGTTGCCGGTGCCGTCACACGATTCCGTAGAGGCACACTCGCCGCAGCTTCCGCCGCATCCGTTGGGGCCGCAGATCTTGCCGGTGCATGCGGGGACACAAACCTGGTTTTCGCACTGATTTGAGGCATTGCAGATCTGGCTGGGGCCGCAGGTGCCGCAGATGCCGCCGCAGCCATCATCGCCGCAGGATTTCAGGTAACAATTGGCTACGCAGGGGGCAGGACCACACAGAATGGGGAACTCGCCCAGGGGGTCTTCGCCACCGAGGGTTCCGCAGTCATAGGAGGAGAATTCCGAGTCCCAACCGCAGGTGGGGTTGCCCACGCCGACGCAGTCCACGCAATAGAGTGCGCCGCCCTGACACCAGATGGTTTTGCCCGCCGAATCGCAGCATCCGATGTAGTTGATCCCGCCACATTCGCTGCCCACGGGGGCACTGGAACCATTGCAGGTAGGGGGGGTGTAGTAACACTGGCCGTTGATGCAGAACTGGCTTCCGGGGCAGGGTCCACAAGTGCCGCCGCAGCCGTCGCTGCCGCAGACCCGGCCGCTGCAGTTGGGCACACAGGCACCGGGGCAGGTAAGGGGGTTAATCCCGGTGGGGTCTTCGCCGACCTGGTCGCAGTCATAGAACTCGTAGGTGGCGCTCCAGCCACAGGTCTGTCCCTGGGCTTTGCAGTTGATGCAATAGAGTTGGCCTCCGTCACACCAGATCGTGCGGCCGGCGGCATCACAGCAACCAGACAGCGAGGCCCCCATACAGTCGTTTCCGCTGGGGACATCCAGCCCGAAACAGTCATACGGATACGCCGCAAATGCGCTAGAACTTAGTAAAACAAAGATTGCTACAATAACGCCAGATAAAACCTTTCTCACGGCGAAACCCCTAATAAACAATTGGCTTCGGGTCTAAACGCCGGGAAGGATACCATTTTTGCTTGTTTTTCGTCAAGTTCGGGCTCGCCAAGGTGTGGAGGGAGTGGCTGAA
>CAYTWV010000786.1:0-1075 GCA_964442235.1 uncultured Myxococcales bacterium
GGGCCCGTCACGCCGAAGCCTTGGCGAAGGCGGGATGGGCCGCGGTCACCCCCATATGGGCGCGTCATAAGGCGGAGTTCGAGGCCGGCGAGCGTGAGCGAGCCTAAGCCTCGGATGGGCTGCTGTCACCCCTGCCGTAGCTCCCCGGCAACGGGGCATACCCGTTCTCGAACACCACACAAGACGTTGCCCGCCAATCGTGTTATAGATTTCAGGACCGACATCGTGAGGGGAAGGGATGGATTCCAGACTGCGTGGTTTGTGTTATGCGCTGGTGGGCGTAGTGCTTCTTGGGGCCGCGTGTTCTTCAACCTCCAGCGACCCGGATTCCGGCGGCAAGACCGACGTTTTGGAGACTCGCTCCGGCGATTCGCTGGACGCTCCCGGGCAGGACCTGGGGCCCAATGACGTCAAGCCTGGCGACCTGGTGCCAGACTTGGCTGACCTGATTGCCGACCTGTCCGAGGTAAACCCTGATGATGCGGCGGACTTGCAGCCAGAAGCCGACACCCAAGGGCCCGAATTTCCATGTGTACCCGCCAGCCTTGTGGTGCCCACGGTGCAGTTCTTCTCGGATGCCTCGATTTCCAGCGGCATTCGGGCGGGCAACTACGTCACCAACCCGCAAGTCAGCATCCCAATCAATGATCACAGCCGACTGGGTTTTGCGGACCTGAACAGCGACGGCTACGACGACATTGTGGCGCACACGCTCTATCCCAACCCTCAGGCCGGCATTCCGTACGATCACGTGGTGTTGCTGAACAACAAAGATGGCACCTACAAGGACTTCAGCGCCGAGAGCGGGCTGAAAAGTGTGCAGGCGGGCTTTTTTGCCTTTGGCGACGTTGACAACGACGGGGACGCCGACTGTTTTGCCGGAGTGGACGTAGACCTGCCCAATGCAAACCATGCCCTGCTCTTGAATGACGGAAGCGGCCACTTTGCGGCCAAGCCGAATTCGGGTCTTGAATCGCCGGCCATGCCGTTGGCAGCGGGCAATGCGGTGTTTGCGGACTTTAATAGTGATGGGTTCCTGGACCTGTATGTGGGCCAGGGGCACACCAACTATGCT
>CAYTWV010000786.1:1085-1998 GCA_964442235.1 uncultured Myxococcales bacterium
GCTATTTATGGGCAAGGGCGACGGGACCTTTGACAAGGCCACGGCGTTTCTTTCGGTCAATCCGCAGCGTCCCAGCAACGGCACCGTGACGTGTGATTTCGACAATGACGGGGATGTGGACATCGTGGTTTCCACGTATGGGGTCAGCACCGACTTGGGTGCCAATATCCTGTGGCAGAACGATGGCCAGGGCCATTTTGTCAACGTCGCCGTGGAGAAGGGGTTTGCGGCCCTGCCTACGGGCAACTACTTCCTGCAAAGCACCGGGTTTGGGCTGGACAGCGAGCCCGCCAAACGGCCGGGCACCTATATGGGGTCCAACGGATTTGGAGTGGATTGCGACGACGTGAACAACGACGGGTTTATGGACATCTTCTTGGCGGCCATCTCGCACCCCGTGGATTCGGACTACAGCCGAAAATGGTCCGACCCGACCCAGCTCCTCTTTAATACGGGTACGGGCGGGAACTTCACGTTCCAGAATCGTTTTCTTGAGCTGGGGCTGCCCTTCAACGAGGGTGACGTGGATGCCACGGCCACGGATTTCGACAACGACGGCCGGTTGGATCTGTCGCTTTCAAGGGACAACAAATACGAACCCAGCTACACCGAAATCGACCAGTTGTCCTGGTTCGGACTGATGCACCAGAAGGCCGACGGCCACTTCGAGTCGTTGGGCTTCGATTCGGGCATCAATAACCCCGACGGGACCTACACCGCCAGCCTTACCGAGTGCACCACCGATGCAGAGTGTACGCTGCCTGAGACGTGCCTTTTTGCCCGGTGCCGAATGCCCTGTGACACGGATTCCGACTGCCTGGCATCACACGAAACCTGCATCTGGCTGTGGAATGCCACGGCGGGTGCGGCGCAGCCCTTCTGCAGGCCTCTGGTAGAGATGAAACGGGCGCAG
>CAYTWV010000787.1:0-1996 GCA_964442235.1 uncultured Myxococcales bacterium
TCTAGCGAGGTTGACGCCGTTGCGGACATCCCCGGCGTCGATGGCACCTTGCCCGTGGACCTTTCGGAGCTGGATGTGGCTGGCAAAGACCAGTTGGCTCCGGATCACCGTGCCGATGCGGATGCGGTGCCTGCGTGTGGATATGACTTCCGAAATCTGGTTGCCGGGCCCTGTCAGGAGGGGTTTGACGCTGCCTTGCAGAAGAAGGCCTTGGCGTTTGACCGGCAGTTCCACCTCTTTAATGCGGTGGCCTTGGGGGTCAATACGGACATCACCATAGCGCTGACCCAAACCGAAGATCGGGCGAAAATCGAGGCATTCCTGACCGAGCAAGAAGGCTGGGATTTCGAGGGGTTTGCGGGCAAGAAGTCAACGGACATGATCACCACGAATCATAAGGTGGCCGGGCTTTATGCCGGCATGGGGATTCTGGCCGATGCCTTCCGGTATGCCGTCCTTCGTGACCAGGGGTATGATGCTGCCGAAGTTGCCATTGCCCGAGAGCACCTTCTTGCGGCCATGGAGACCATGCATGTGGCCCAGGAAATCACTGGGGTAGAGGGTGTCATCGCCCGCGGGTTGGCCAAGAAGGTTTGGGGCGAAAATGGGGGCTACGAGATTGTGCCTCTGTTTGATGAATCGGGTGCGCCGCTTCCTGCCGAAAAGAACAATGGCGCATGGCGTGCAGACAATTCGGGCAAACATCCGGACCTGATTTGGGAAGATTCTATTAGCCGGGACATGCTGATTGGCTGGGCGACGGGCATGGCGGCGGTCTGGGAAGTGGTTCGAGACGACCCGTCGTTTGATGAATCGTTGAAGGTGCGCATGCAGAGCAACGCCAAGGCGCTGGCCAAGGTATTGATGGTGGTGCGCCCCTCTGGATATGACATGGAAGTCCCCGATGCGGACGGCCGCACTACGCTGCACGGGTATCTGAATGAGCACAACATCGATGGGAAGATATACAACGACATGGTTCGTAATGGTTTCCACGCCATCATGGGCTTGGGCATCGTTGCTGCTTACGCCTATGTGGCGCAGGATGCCGAGGTAGACGCCTTCCTGAACGACAAGCTGATCAAAGAGAGGGACTTTCCGGGCATCTGCCTCAATGACATGATGCTTGTGGACATGGGGGTGGGTTCCAACTACTCGAACTACAACATGGCCTTCACGGGGGCCTGGCTTGTGATGCGTTACGTCAAGGATGAGGCCGCCAGGGACTCGCTGCGGATAGCCATCAAGCGTGAAATGTACGCCCGGCCTGATCAAGACCGCCAGCCTGCTGAAGTCAAGTACAGCCTGTACGACTTTGTGCACGCCGCAGCTCAAGGAGAGCACAGTGCCTGGAAGGCTGCCGACGCCCAGACCGACTTCGAGGCAGCGCAGCGAGGCATTGAGACCCTGGTTGATTACGCCACCCCACCCTACTGGAATGTGGGTATCACCAACTGTCCCGACGCCATCTGCGACCAGGAGAATCCCGAGGTGGCCAATCCAGACTGTATCGGTATCGATGGGACTCCTATCAAATTGCTTGGCTGCGTGGGCAGAAATGGGGACCTGGTCTCTGCAGAGCCCATTCCGTGGAAGATTCTGGGACCTTCGAACTATCACTGGCGCTCGAACCCGTATCAACCCAATCGAGAGGGGGACGGTTCGGCACTGCTTCCGGGTGTAGATTTCAGAGCGGCGTATTGGATGGGTCGATACATCAAGGTGACCACGCAGGACTAACGGTCAAAACGAACAAACACAACGCAGCGGGCCGGGCCCTGGCTGGGTCAGCCCAAAGGCGATTTGCCGAAGGTCGGCCTATACCTTCTTTAAGAAGACATATTTGGAATCGCCGGGGCCGTAGAACTCCTCAAGGATGGCCGCTACGGTGGCACCTGTCCGAAGATAGAACTCTCGGGTTGCGATGTAGTCATCACGGGACGAGGTCTCGATCCAGACGTGGGTTCCGCCCATCTGGCGAATGATGTCGGAGGCT
>CAYTWV010000788.1:0-1992 GCA_964442235.1 uncultured Myxococcales bacterium
AGGAGAAGGGGCCGCCCCCTTCTCCTATCCTCAACCCCGAGGAACGATGCTGCCCGGTCCGCTGCCGGGCCTGGCGGGGGCAAGGGATTGCCCCCGGTCCCCCGTTAGGGCAGTGCGGTGGCTTCGCAGCAGGGCATCATAGGAGAAGGGGCTCTCGGCCCCTTCTCCTATCCTCAACCCCGGCCGGTACGGGTACGCTGCCAATCACGCCAATCTACCTTCACCTGCTCTTGACAACGGCGGCGTGCCCCTGCCATCCTCCCCTCGTGCACTCGGGTCGTTTCGTACGCTGCCCGCATTGGCCTTTTTGGAGGTTCCATGAAACAGAAAAAACTGGTACTGGGCGTTGCCGCGGCATTGGGTGGCATTGTGGCCGTGTGGGCCGTGTTCAATCTGGTCTCTTGGTTGCTGATTACACCAGAGACCCACAGCCAGGTCCTGCCCAAAACGTCGGTGGATGCGAACACGCCGACTCGCGTGGCCCCCCCGGCCCCTGCTGCCCTTCCACCGGCTTCGCCGGCGGTTCCCGCATCCGATACGCCACCGGCACCGAATGCGGCAGCGGCACCCCAAGCGGCCACAGCAACGGCCCCGGCCGCAGTCTCTGCGCCCGACGCCTTCACGGTGATTTTTAACCGGAAGAGTGTGCGCAAGTTCACGGACAAGGTCGTCGAGCGCAAGGATCTGGAGTTGATCCTGAAAGCGGGCATGGCGGCCCCAACCGCCGTGGATCGCCGCCCGTGGGCCTTTGTGGCCGTCACGGACCGCGCCGTGCTGAACGCACTGGCCGACAAACTGCCCTATGCCAAGATGCTCTACCAGGCCACCGCTGCCATCGTGGTGCTGGGCGACCTGGACAAGACCCTTCCCGGAGAAGGCCAGGCCTATTGGATTCAAGACTGCTCTGCCGTAACCCAGAACATTCTGCTGGCCGTAGAGGCATTGGGCCTTGGGGCCGTTTGGACCGCGACCTATCCCGGCAAAGACAGAGAAGCCGCCGTACGGGAAGTCCTGGGACTGCCGCTTAATGTGATTCCTCTGAACGTCATTCCCATCGGTTATCCTGACGGCGATCCCAAACCCAAAGATAAATGGGATCCCACCATCATCCATTGGGAAAAGTGGTAGACGTGCAATCGCTTCAAGTCGTCCTGGTTGCCACGGGTGACGAGGTCTGCAACGGCGACATCGTGGACAGCAACGGCGCATGGCTGGCGCAGCGGCTTTTTTCCGAGGGGATTCCCGTGTATGGGCATGAAGTGGTGCCCGACGACCCCGATCGCTTGATTGAAGCCATGGAGAGGCTTAGCCACACGGCCGACATGGCGGTTTTTTGCGGTGGGCTTGGACCCACTCTGGACGACTACACCGTGGACGCCGTGGCGTCCTGGCTTGGCACAAAACCACAGCACCACCTTCCCACTCTGGAGCGCGCCAAGGCTATGTTTGCGGCACGCGGCCTGCCCTTTGTCTTCAACGGTGCCCGCCAATGCCGCATCCCCGAAGGCACCCAGGTCTGTGCCAATCCCGTGGGACTGGCCCCGGCTTTCTCGGTGCACAAGAACCGCTGCCATTTGTTCTTTTTGCCCGGACCTCCCGGCGAGTTCAAAGCCTGCTGCGACGCTTGTGTGCTGCCCCACGCCCAAAAGGCCGCACAGGCCCTTGGCGCCCCCGCTGTGGCCTCCAGAAGATACCGCACTACCGAGTTGGGAGAAGGCCTCATGGCCCAGGCCGTCTCCGAAATCGTGGCGGACTTTCCTGACGCTCGATTCGGATGGCGTGCGGCCTATCCTGAAGTCTGGTTCAAGGTTCTGACCCTGGCCCCAACGGCGCAACAGGCCCAACAACAGCTTGAACAGATCGATCAGCGTGTGCGCCAGACCCTGGCCCCCCGAAACCTATTTGGTACCGATGACGAGACCCTGGAAGCCCTTGTGGGCCAGATGCTCAAGGCCCGGGGCTTGACCTTGGGCGTGGCCGAGTCCTGCACCG
>CAYTWV010000789.1:0-1989 GCA_964442235.1 uncultured Myxococcales bacterium
TGTAGCCCACCTGTTTTCCCAACTGCAGAAACTCGAGGTATCTGGGGTGCAGCGTCGCTTCGCCCCCGCTTAAAATCAACCGTTCACCCCCACGCTCCCGACCACGCCGAATCTGCTCCGCCACCTCGTCAAAGGGCACCATGCTGCCATCGTGGGTATCCGAATCCAGGCAGAAGATGCATCGGTTGTTGCACAGGCGATTCAAACGAACCCAAACCCGCTGTTCCTTCACCGCCGACTCGTGCAAGTCCCCTCTAAGTTCTTCCATCTCAGGCACCTGGCTCTTCGGCAGGCCGCGTTGTCTCGTCCTCGCAAGCACACGGGTCTTTGCGGGGGACAAACTCGCTCCAGCCATAATGTTCCGGATACTCTCTCCAGGGCCCCTCACACATCTTCTTCCAGGAACAGACTTTGCATTGAGGTCCGTGGGCTTTGCCCTCCCGCCACCGGAATTCGGTGTAGTCTTCCAACACAAACGTGGCGTCGAAAATCTTGGTGCGAGGGATAAACCGCTCGGCCACGCAGTTCTCAAATCCCTGCATAAAACAAAACGGGATGGCCTCGGTCATCACAACCATGCCCCGATTCAGCCCCACGGCCAGCGCCTTTTTTACGAAAGGTTCGATGAAGGTCATCCGAGGAACCGTGGAATAGAACAACTCGTCGGCTGTGCCGCAGGGATGCACGAAGGCAAACTGGTATTGGTCCGCCCCCAGCCGAACAAGCAGCGTCGCTAGCTCGACAAGATGCCTGTAATTACTGCGGGTTATGACCGAGTTGGTAATGACGGGCTTTCCCAGCGCCTTAAAGTTCTGGATGGCTTTGCAGGTCTGGCGATACGCCCCTTGGGCGCCGGTCAGATAGTCGTGCAGTTCTTCGGTGTGGCCGTGAAGTGCAGGCGAAAACTCGTTGGCGCCCGCGGCGATGGTCTCCTCGCAAAACTGCTTGTAGGCGAACATTCGGCCATTGGTCTGAATCTGGATAATCCGGAAATTGAGGGCTTTGGCATAGGCCACCAGTTCCAGGAAATCCTTTCGGATGCTGACTTCGCCGCCCGTGAAGACGATGCTGTCGCTATCCACCCGAGCATCCCGCAGCGTCTGCTTGACCTCTTCGGTGCTCTTGTCGCCATACTCCTGCCGCTTGGTGCCCTGGACACAGAATCGGCATTTATTATTGCAGTGAAAGCCGGTCTTGACATCGACTCGCTCGATGGCCGGTTTCTGGGTGGTCAAGTCGCTCATTGGCTCCCTCTTTCCATCGGTTTCAGCGGCACAAACTCGTCGAAGCCGTATGCATTCGTATAGGCCCGCCATATGCCCTCACAGTGAGGCCGGTGGGCGCAGCGGTCACATTTAGGGCCAAATCCCCGAAGGAACTCGTCCACTACCTCTTTGGTGACCATGGAGAATCCGTTGGTGTCCGAACTGCGCAGCTCCTGGGCCTGGTGCCGCCACAATGGCACCGACTCGATGGTGCCCGAGGCATCCGGCTCAAAGTGCCGATGGGACTCCACGAATCCCACAACCGACTTGGGCAGGCTTACGGTGACACAAGCCGGCGCATCCAACAGTCGAAGGCGCAGTCCCGCCTGCTGAGCTGCGTCCAACGCCAGCGAAACCGCCTGCACCATCTCTGTGTAGCGGGGAACCAACTGCTCAAAGTGGCTCTCCCCCCTACCCTGCGGCTGGATGGCGTTGAATACCGCCTCATCGGGAGCAAACTGCGCCAGAAACTCGACCATGCTTCCCAAAACGGGAAGATTCCTGCGATTGAGCACCGTGGAGGTGCTGAACCCAAAGGCACGGCCTTCTGCCCGGATTGCCCGGATGTTTTCCAGCCCAAGGGCGACTTGGGCAAAACTGCCCGGAGTTCGGGTCAAGCCATCGTGCACGGCCTGCGTCGGGCCATGCACCGAGACAATCAAGAACTGCAGCCCCGCATCCAGCAACTGCGCCAGATACGCGCGCTAGGCCAAACCCCCAGCGG
>CAYTWV010000790.1:0-1989 GCA_964442235.1 uncultured Myxococcales bacterium
CGGAAAGGAAGTGACACGGTATTGGTTCTTGATCATGACGGGCGTTTGCGGGCTGACGGCAAACACTCGGAAGTCTATGGGCGTTCGACTGAACGCGGCCCATTGCTGAAGCAGGTTCAGCAGCGGTTCTCCGGCCGAAGGTGGCACATAAAAGGTGGCCACGTCGCAGCCCAGCAGACAGCGTTGCGACAGATAGTTGAAGATCTGGCCGATGTGATCAGTATGGGTGTGGCTGATGAAGACGTCGCTGCACCCCATCATGACGGGGTGAAGGGCACCCAAGTCAAAGGCGATACGGGGTTCTTGCAGCATGATGCCGGTGTGGAATCCCGCCTTGGATTGGCCAAAAAGGGTCAAGTCCCCCAACTGGAGCTTCTTCATTCCGAACGCCCTCCGGACGTGTTAGTCTAGGGCGAAGTTGTGGGGGGTCAAGGTGCAAGACGTGAAGCAGGCATTGAAGTTGGCGGCAAGGGAAGCCGGTTTCGACGACGCCGGCGTGTGTGAGGCCAGGTTCGACCCGTGGATGGGGAACCTGCAGCAATGGTTGGAGATGGGGTGCCAGGGCACCATGGGGTACATGCAGCGTCAGAAAGAGCAGCGGCTGGACCCGTGTAAGGTCCTGGAAGGGGCCCGCAGCGTGCTGATGGTGCTGAAAGGTTATGGGCGCAGCGAAGCCAACACGCCGGTTCCCAAGGGTCATGGCGTGGTGGCTCGTTACGCCCGAGGTCGGGACTATCATGATGTCGTGCAGCAGGGACTGGAACCCTTGTGCAAGGTGCTTCGGGATGCCGGGTATCAGGCCAAACCCTTTGTGGACTCTCTGCCGTTGATGGAGAAGGCCTTGGCGTGGCGGTCGGGGCTGGGCACGCTGGGCCGAAACCAGCTTCTGATTCATCCGAAACTGGGAAGCTATGTGGTGCTTGGCGGAATCCTGACGGATGCGGTATTGCCACCCGATTCGCCGGGGCCGACGCCCTATTCGGTTTGTGGGGATTGCCGCCGGTGTGTGCGCAACTGTCCGTCCCAGGCCCTTCTCGAGACGCATTTGGATGCAACGCAGTGCCTCTCGTACTGGACTGTGGAGCAGAAGACGGAAAAACTGCCCAGCGGCATCGCCGAAGTTCAGGGGAGCTGGGTGTTTGGGTGTGACGTTTGTCAGGAAGTGTGCCCTCACAATGCCATTCCTTCAATGCCGGATGTCTCGCAGTGGGGCCCGTTCCAGGGGGATGGCGGGTTGCCATTCGGGCAGTGGCTTGAGATGGGACAAGAGGAATTTGAAAGCCGGTTCGGCCAGTCGTCGTTGCGGCGTGGTGGATTAAAACGATTGCAGCGTAACGCCGAGGCAGCGGCGCAAGCGGCTCAAGCGAAGTCGGTGGCGGCAAGGCCCGCCACGGGCAAAGGGCGGGGCGGGGAATGAGAGCCAGAAGAATGCCGCCACTTCGGCTGAAGATGCCCGATGCAGTGGCAGCGGAGATACAAGCTGAAAGGCCGGGAGACGCAGAAGGGACCCCGTGTCGAGAGCTTCGTGTGATCCGTTTTCGGGTGTTCGGGGTGTTGCTGCCCGAACAGGGCGAGAAGATGGCGGCCAAGATGGCCCAACATGACGGGATCGAGGCGGCCCATCTGGACTTTTTGTCCCAGGTGATGACCGTCGAGTACCTTCCCGATCAGGTGGAAGCGGCGTCTATCCAGCGTCAGTTGAGGGAATTCGGGTGTGAGGCTGGGCCGGTGGAGGTGGGCGGCTACGGGCAGGACAGTGTCCGGCGTGCCGACTGGGACTGGGCCGTGTTGGTGGCCTGTTTTGCGTCCATCGCACTGGGTTTGTGGGCGGTTAAGTCGCTGTTTGCAGACTGGGGCAGGGTAGAAAGAACACTGCTGGATATCGGCCAGTTTGCGGCCACTTCGTTGGCCCTGTCCGTGGCCGGGTCCAAACTTCGGACGAACTTTCGGTCCGATTTTGTGGCGCTCTCCTTGACCGGCACCTCGTAC
>CAYTWV010000791.1:0-796 GCA_964442235.1 uncultured Myxococcales bacterium
GGTCAGGCTACCCGTCTCGAGTGGATGGCGGCGAAGACATGGAACTTGCTGGTCCTGGACGAGGCTCAGGCCATCAAGAACGCCGGCTCGAAGCAGACAAAAGCGATCAAGGTGCTCCGGGCCCGGGCGCGCGTCGCTCTCACCGGCACGCCCGTTGAGAACCGACTCGGCGAATTGTGGTCCGTCTTCGACTTCCTCAATCCCGGACTTCTCGGAAACCTCACAGAGTTTGGCCGCTACGTGAAGCGCCTGGAGGAATCCGAAACTCCGGACTTTGCTCCTCTACGCCAATTGGTCACTCCCTACCTGTTGCGTCGGCTCAAGACCGATCGGCGCATCTTGCCGGACCTGCCCGAGAAGACCGAACTCACCGCCTGGTGTCCGCTGGCAAAACCGCAGGCCGCCCTCTACCAGCGCGCCGTTGAAGAACTGGCCGAGCGCCTCGCGGAACCCGCCGAAAGCCCCATCCAGCGGCGAGGACTGGTGCTCGCCTTCATGATGCGCCTTAAGCAAATCTGCAACCACCCGGCCCATTGGTTGGGAAATGGGGCGTTTCATCCTTCGGACAGCGGCAAGTTTCTGCGCCTGACCGAACTGGCCGAAGAAATTGCCTCCCGCCAAGAGCGAGTGCTGGTGTTCACCCAATTCCGCGAGATGACCGTGCCGCTGGCAGAGCACCTTCGCAGCGTCTTCGGTCGACCTGGACTCATCCTCGACGGATCGACACCCGTGGCCCAACGCCAACGCCTGGTGTCCGAGTTTCAGCGTGAAGACGGTCCCCCCTTCTTTGTGCTCT
>CAYTWV010000791.1:834-1985 GCA_964442235.1 uncultured Myxococcales bacterium
AAACCAGGCCACCGACCGAGCTTTCCGCATCGGACAGAAGCGCAATGTCTTGGTCCACAAGTTCGCCTGCCGAGGGACGATCGAGGAACGTATCGACCAACTTCTCCAATCCAAACGGGATCTGGCCGACTCCGTTCTTGGAAGGAGCGACGGGGCTGAGAAGCTCGTCACCGAGATGTCCAACTCGGAGATCCTTCAATTCGTCTCGCTCAACCTGAATTCGATCTGGCACGACTAACCCGCTTTTCATCCCCTACCCCATCCCCATGCGATATTTCAGCAGCCCCTATGTGTCGGTGGCCAAACTCCATAGTCTTGGGCAGAAGGCCGCTGCCAAGCTCGCCAAAGAATCGGGGCGGGCCTCGGCTCCGGTCGTCATCGAAGGTCACGCTATCGCCAAGAGCTTTTGGGGATGTGCCTGGTGCAACCATCTTGAGGCCTTCAGCGACTACGCGAACCGCCTGCCCCGGGGGCGCACCTACGCTCGCAATGGTTCGATCGTTGATTTGTCCGTCACGCCCAGGCAGGTCACAGCTCTGGTCCAGGGCAGCTCTCTCTACCGAATCGACATCCGCTTTCAACCCATGCAGGCGGAGCGGTGGCAGGCCTTCAAGCAACGCAGCGCTGGACAGGTCACCAACCTCATTGATCTGCTTCAGGGTAAACTTTCGAAGGAAATTTTGGCCGACGTAACCCGCCTGGAGACCGGACTCTTTCCCACGCCCTCGGAAATCAAAATGACCTGCTCCTGCCCCGACTGGGCTGGATTGTGCAAACACCTCGCAGCGGTGCTCTATGGCGTAGGTTCTCGCTTGGACCATCAGCCCGAACTGCTGTTTGTGCTCCGTGGGGTCGAGGTGGCCGAACTCATCGCCGCAGCCACCGCCAGCGCCGCCGCCGGTCCGCTCACGGGCGAGGCCCAGTCCGCGGCTGATTCAGCCCTGGCCGGAGAAGACCTGAGCGCCCTCTTCGGTGTGGACTTGGACGATGGGGGCAGCGGTGGACTGAGGGCCGATCCATCGCAGGCGGTATCGGTGGAACCAGCTCCCCATCTTCCTGTGGGTGCTCCGGCAAAAATCGATACTGCCACTAGCAAGAGCCCGAGCCGCAAGCGTCTTCAGAGGCTGCCTGTACCCAGGGCGAAGGGACGC
>CAYTWV010000792.1:0-1982 GCA_964442235.1 uncultured Myxococcales bacterium
GGTCGGCGTCGGACAGTCCTGATGATCCTGACGGCCTACCTGCTTGGCATGGCCGTCCGTTTTATCGCCCAGGGCAATTTCGGCGTGGACTCGGAGGTGGCGATCATCGGCTTCATCATCCCGGGGCTCATCGCCATCTGGATGGACCGCCAGGGGATTGTGGAGACCGTGACGGCCCTTGCAACGGCGTCGGTGATCACCAGGTTTGTATTGATTCTGGTGCTTGGGGGGGATTTTCAACCATGAAAGGAATATACTGGCGACCGAAAGTTATATCCAGGAATGTTCTACTGGTCATCGCACTTCTCTCTGTTGCTGCGGGAATTGCAGTTGAGAGCCTTAAGGTGAAGAACAAACAAGAATTCTACGAGGATAAGTCCAGGGCAGCGAAGATTATGGATTCGGCGATGGCTGAGCTGAAGCGTATGCGTCAGACTTTGCCGGGATACCCCATAGATCCCGACAACGATCCTACGCTCTCGGGCTTAGTCGGCGTTGCCAGTTCAATCATTACCAGCAACCTTGGCTATCTCAACGCAAAACAAATCACCATAAATCCAAACTGGGCAGCAATAGTGGTGCATAGTTTGAGGAAAGGGGGCGTGGCGAAAGGGGATGTGGTGGCCGTGGGAATGTCGGGCAGTTTCCCGGCGTTGAACTTGGCCGTCCTGGCAGCATGCAAGGCTTTGGAACTGGAGCCCATCATCATCACCAGCGCAGCGGGTTCCAATTGGGGCGCCAACATCCCCGGCTTTTCGTGGCTTGAGATGGAAGCCCACTTGCTGAAAACGGGGGTCTTCCCCTATCGCTCGGTAGCCGCATCCCTTGGCGGTATTAAGGACCGGGGCCTTGGCATGGACAAGCAGGGCAAAACCCTGCTTCGCAAACTAATCGAAGAGACTCAGGGCATCCCGTTTTTGTCGGCCATGGACATGACGTTGGCGATTCAAGAGCGGATGAGCACTTATGAGCGATACGCCGGGGACCGCCCCATTCGCGCCTACATCAACATTGGCGGTGGGACGGTCAGTCTGGGCACACGAGTCGGCAAACACCTTTTTAACCCCGTCTTGAACCGCAAAATGCCCCCCGAAGCTGCCGACGTGGATTCCGTGATGACTCGGTTCGCCGCTGCGGGAGTGCCCGTCATTCATTTGACCAGTGTGAAGGAGTTGGCCTCGAAGTTTGGCCTGCCCTTGGTCGTCACCGTGATGCCGCCCGTGGGCCACGGCGAAATCTTCGAGAAATTGGAGTACAACCTGCCTCTTACGGGCGGCCTATTGGCCGTACTTGTCATCGCATTGTGGCTGTTCATCCGCATGAACCTCGGCCAGCGCTTCTCGGTGGGAAGTGTAAAGAAGGGCGACAGCGGACCGCCAGAACCCATGGTGTAACAAAACCGGACCGTATCGGCTTGAGCGCGTGGCGAAGGGCGCGTGGATGGCGGGTCCCAATCTCGGCGACGGCAACGGCGACGGCGGCGGCAACGAAAGGCTGGGCGTTGCGATGTATTTGGGCGCTGGGATGGCGGGGCCTGGCGACCATAGGTTGACCCTGCCGAAAAGCCCAGGTTCAGCCGCTGTTACCAGAATTCCCATTGCGGGAAGCTACCGGTCCTGCTGATCGAAGTAAGGATTGACGTACTGCGAAGTGATCTTGTACGGGCTGCCCTGGCCCTGAACCTGGGTCACCTTGCCCGAGGGCCATTCCAGGGTGGCCACATCCCACGGCATCAAATGCGTCGAGGTGGTAAGTTGAGAAACCGAGTCATAAACATGCTTCCCGTGAGTTACCAAGAAGGAGTTGTTGGCTACCAAAGCGCCGGTCCGTTTGGCGCTTCAGGCGTCCTGATCGTTGGCGTTGGCTGGGCTCGCTGACGCTCGCCGGCGCCTCGGGCCCTGCCTTAATACGCGCCCAGCTAGGGGTAACCGCGGCCCATCCCGCCTTCGCCAAGGCTTCGGCGTGACGGGCCCGCCCCCGCG